>CABZJG010000112.1 GCA_902525995.1 Paracoccaceae bacterium
TTTTATTGTAGCCTGCTTGAAAAACAAAACATCCAGAAACTTCATGTGCAAAAGTGTTCAACTCTGCTTCTATTTTTGGATCAGAATGGGTGAATATCTTATGAATCTGAAACCCATAAAAAAGATCGCCAGTCTTGGTAATTCCTTCACGCTCCATCATCTTAGGTTGCCATCGCAAATCTTCTATAACGTACAAACCACTCGGGTTGAGTTGGGGCCACAGTTCTAAAAACCCAAACTGCTGATGATGGGAAGCATGTGACGCATCATCTAAGATGATATCGAGTTCGGGTAGCTTTTTTGCAGCTGCTTTAATATTGGTACGCTCGTTCATATCGCACTGTAAAAAAGAGAAATGATCATTTTTTAACCATGAAAAATCAGATACATTTAATCCATAAATTGATGCCTTTGTAAAAAACTCCAACCACATTCTGATCGATGGTGCGTCGGCAGTTTTACGGGCGGCATCGATACCATGCTCGGGCCCACCAATAAGTAGGCCCATCTCTAAAAAGTTAATGTCTTGGTCCTTGAAGGGGGAAAACAACATGTGATACAGTTCTGTGTATCGATGCTTCTTTGAACCCTTGTCAGAACCGTAGCGATCTGCCAGATCAGTGAGATTTGATATCATAAAATTCCTATTTGATAGCTGTAATTGCGTTCGCTTGTTGAGCAACGCTTTCTATATGTTTTATACAATCTCATTCTGAGAGGCCGTTATATATCCCTATTTTGGGAACATTTGGAGTTTTCTCTCTGGATACTAATTTTAGTTTATGCAGATACAGCTACAGCTTATTTTTGAGACGTCAAGCGGCGTTTTCGGAATTTAGGTTTGCAGATGCTGGAATGTGAACCAGAACAAATCCGATGCGGCACGCTTGCGGGCAGCAGATCAGCTGCAAGCGCATAATATCAGCTTTGATACCGCCATGCTGGCAGCCTATATGCGGCAGGTTTAAGCCCAAGCTTCACCGCCTAACGGCGCGCGCGAGCCAGCAATTATTCCGCGCGGAACGTATATCGACAAAGGCGGCGTTGGTGTCGTCGA
Organism: Paracoccaceae bacterium; assembly: GCA_902525995.1. Classification (GTDB taxonomy): domain Bacteria; phylum Pseudomonadota; class Alphaproteobacteria; order Rhodobacterales; family Rhodobacteraceae; genus CABZJG01. Next base: position 1,058 of record CABZJG010000112.1, read on the forward strand.
GCAGCGCAGCAGCTCGTTGCTCAATACTATCGCTCGGTACAATAGACCCGCTACCATAAATAATGCGTTCCTTTATATTATACGCTTTCATAAGAAAATCTGGCGAGTCTGCAAAAATACTTGGAATGTTTGGTCCCTTAAATGCCTTGCAACTGTTGCTACAAAGGAAAATTGGGCCGGTCTCGGCATAGGCATGTAAACCTGAAAACGGACGATAGGCGCAAATAATCATCTTTTGCTGCACCGGTATATTTTGCAGGCAATGCCTGCAGGGCGAGGATTTACTTTCATTTATCTTAGTTTCAACGGGCCTGTCGTATGCATCCCTTCCTTCAAGCCGCAATTAGCGGGCTTGATCGGTTGGCATCCCCAAAAATTTTATCACAGCTCTAGCTCCATTTGGTTAGGTGTTTGGCCCATTATAGATCAATGCAAAGGTGCAACGACCCGAAACACGCGCAAAAGTAACACTCGAAAGTCACTGTCCGTTTGAGGTATCGCGCGCCGGAAAATGGCAAATAAAACTGGCCAGAGGCAGGCTGAGCCAGTAGATTTTTGCACAGTCGCGATAAAGACGCGATACTGACGCGAAACAGACAGGTAAAATTCATGAAACTCATCTTCTCCGCGGCTTCTCCTTTTGTTCGAAAAGTGCGCGTTGTGATCGACGAAAGCGGGCTGACAGATCAGGTAACGCCCGTGCCCGTTCAGACCACCCCGCTAGTCACAGATCCGGCGGCGCGCAGTGCAAATCCACTGGGAAAAATTCCGGCTTTGGTTTTGGATGATGGTAAATCCCTGTTCGATAGCCGGGTTATATGCCGGTATTTAAAAGATATTTCTGGCGCTGGGCTTTATCCTGCCGAACGGATTTGGGATGTCTTAACGCTCGAAGCGCTGGCAGATGGCATCATGGAGGCGGCTGTATTAATGGTTTACGAAGGGTGCCTAAGAGAGAAAGAAAACCGATCAGCGACCTGGGTTGAGGCGCAATGGGAAAAAATCACCCACGCGCTGGACGCGCTAGAGCGCCAAGAGTTCGCCGCAATGCAAGGCGATCTAAACATCGCCCACCTCGCCACCGCCTGCGCCCTAGATTACCTAGACTTTCGTCACGGCGCACAGGAATGGCGAAAAGGCCGTGCGGCCTTGGATGAATGGCACAGCCAAATCTCGCTAAGAACTTCGCTACAGACAACTTTACCGTCGGGTTAAACCCGCAGTTAAGCCTGAAGGGCTTTGACCTCGATTTCGCCTTCGTTGCGCGCTTGCATTGCCAATGCAGCCGCGTGCGCCGCTGCTGCGGTGGTATAATAGGGGATTTTGTCAAACAGAGCGACCGATCGAATTTCTCGACTGTCTTCAACAGCTTGCGTGCCTTCGGTGGTGTTCATTACCAAAGAAATTTCTCCGTCCTTCAACAGGTCATAAACGTTTGGCCGACCTTCATACATTTTATTGGTGACATCACAGCCGATACCATTTTGATCCAAAAATGCAGCGGTGCCCCGTGTGGCCACAAGCGAAAAGCCTAGATCAATCAGTATTTGAGCCGTTTCCACAAGTTGTGGAGTTTTGTCACTGTCCTTAATGGAAAAGAACACCTTTCCAACCGACCCTTGTGAAGGATCAGGCAAATCCATTCCAGCGCCCATCTGTGCCTTTAAAAAGGCCCGCGCAAAGCTGCGATCCCAGCCCATAACTTCACCAGTTGACCGCATTTCAGGACCCAAAATTGTGTCTACGCCGGGAAAACGGGCAAATGGCATAACGGCCTCTTTGACACTAAACCATGGCATGTTGGGATCCGCCAATGTCATTGGATCGGCCATAGGCAGGGTTTCCCCATAGGAGACGTCTTTATAGGGCGCGCGAAGTGGGAAGCTGTACATTTTTTCTCCAGCCATCAGCCGCGCGGCGATTGATGCAATGGCACTGTCCGTGGCTTTTGCTACAAAAGGCACTGTCCGGCTGGCGCGCGGGTTCACTTCGATGAGGTGTATTTCATCATCTTTGACCGCAAATTGAACATTCATAAGCCCTACAACATTCAGCGCCAAAGCCAGAGCTTCTGTTTGAGTTTTCAGCTCGGTAACAACTTTATCAGACAGTGAATGTGGGGGCAAAGAGCAGGCGCTATCGCCTGAGTGCACTCCAGCTTCTTCAATATGTTGCATGATACCGGCAACATGCACAGTTTGCCCATCGCATAGCGCGTCGACGTCACATTCAACGGCACCTGAAAGATAGCTATCTAGCAAAACTGGGCTATCGCCTGAAACCACAACGGCTTCCTTAATATAGCGTTCAAGCTGCGCCATATCGCGCACGATTTCCATTGCCCTGCCGCCCAGAACATAAGAAGGCCGAATAACCAGCGGGAAGCCAATATCGCCTGCAATCTCCAAAGCTGCGGCATCGCTGCTGGCGATACCATTTTTGGGCTGTTTTAGCCCCAAGTCGTTGACCAATGCTTGGAAGCGTTCACGGTCTTCAGCCAGATCAATAGCATCTGGCGTTGTTCCCAATATCGGGATCCCCTCGGCTTCCAGTGCATTGGCAAGTTTTAGGGGCGTTTGACCTCCGAATTGCACGATGACACCGTGCAACGTGCCATTCCTTTTTTCAACCTCAAGCACCTCCATAACATGCTCAAAGGTCAGCGGTTCGAAATAAAGTCGATCCGAAGTGTCATAATCCGTAGAAACCGTTTCAGGGTTACAATTGATCATGATCGTTTCGTACCCTGCTTCGGTCAAGGCAAAACAGGCATGACAACAACAGTAGTCGAATTCAATGCCCTGACCGATCCGGTTGGGCCCACCCCCAAGAATAACAACTTTTTTACGGCTGCTGGGGCGCGCTTCGCATTCTACTTCGCCCATCATGGGGGCTTCATATGTCGAATACATATAGGGAGTTTGCGCTTCAAACTCAGCTGCACAGGTGTCGATACGCTTAAACACTGCCGTTACCCCGTTCTTGTGCCGTGCATGCCGCACATCCGCCTCACTCCGGTTTGTAAGGGTTGCAAGGCGTGCATCGGTAAAGCCCAGCATTTTGAGTGAGCGTAAAGAGGCCTGATCTGTGGGCAGTCCATTTTTTTGGACTTGACTCTCAGCATCGACAATTTCGCGAATTCGGGCCAAAAACCAAGGATTGAATTTTGTAACAGAATGGATTTCGGTATCACTCAAACCATGCCGCATTGCCTGCGCGATTGTACGCAAGCGGTCGGGGGTTTGTTGGCTGATTGCCTTAATAATTGCCGATTTGTCCGGATCGCCAATGATGTCAACCTCATCGAAACCGGTAAGGCCAGTTTCCATTGACGCAAGCGCTTTTTGCAAGCTTTCATGGATGGTCCGACCAATTGCCATGGCTTCGCCAACAGATTTCATAGCTGTTGTAAGATGTGGCTTTGATCCGGGGAACTTTTCAAACGCAAAGCGCGGAATTTTTGTGACCACGTAGTCAATCGTGGGCTCAAAGCTTGCGGGTGTAACTTTTGTTATGTCGTTATCCAACTCGTCAAGCGTATACCCGACAGCGAGTTTTGCCGCGATTTTGGCAATGGGAAAGCCGGTTGCTTTCGATGCAAGAGCTGATGAACGCGAGACCCGAGGGTTCATTTCAATCACCACCATGCGCCCGTCATCTGGGTTCACGGCCCATTGGACATTAGATCCGCCGGTTTCCACACCGATTTCACGCAAAACGGCAATCGAACCGTTGCGCATGATCTGGTATTCTTTGTCAGTAAGTGTCAGGGCAGGGGCCACGGTGATTGAATCGCCCGTATGCACGCCCATGGGGTCAACATTTTCGATAGAGCAAACGATAATGGCATTATCCGCAGTGTCGCGCACAACTTCCATTTCAAACTCTTTCCAGCCCAAAAGCGACTCGTCGACCAAAATCTGATTGACCGGAGAGGCATCCATACCGCTGCGGCAGTAAAATTCATAATCGTCTCGGTTATATGCGACCCCGCCGCCGGTTCCACCAAGTGTGAACGCGGGCCTTATGATGGCTGGGAGGCCAATTTCATCCAAAGCTTCTAGAGCCAACCGGACTCCTTCGTTTAAATCTGCTTTGCCATCTTGATTTTGAGGGGCAGTTACGATGGTCGCTTTTGGGTTTTCTAAACCGATGCGGTCCATTGCCTCTCGAAACAGCTTGCGATCTTCAGCCATTTCGATCGCGTCGCGTTTGGCGCCGATCATTTCAACCCCAAATTTTTCCAAAACTCCCATTTCTTCGAGCGCTAACGACGTGTTCAGTCCAGTTTGCCCTCCCATGGTTGGTAAAAGGGCATCGGGCCGCTCTTTTTCAATGATTTTGGCAACAACATCTGGGGTTATTGGTTCGATATATGTTGCATCGGCCAATTCTGGGTCAGTCATGATTGTGGCGGGATTAGAGTTGACCAAAATTACTCTGTATCCTTCTTCTCGAAGGGCTTTACAGGCTTGGGCGCCAGAATAGTCAAATTCACAGGCTTGTCCGATTACAATTGGACCGGCGCCAATAATCATGATCGATGAAATATCGGTTCTTTTGGGCATTTAAACACCTTTGGTGTGGCATCAATTGCAGGCTGCCCACTCCGAGGCACCGCAAATTGTTCTGCGTTATAGACAACCAGTGAAAAGGTTCAAGAGGGATCGGAAAATAAACCAAAAAGGACGCAAATGAAGAGGCAGCCCAGCGCGTTTTTGTATACCACAGTCACAGGGTAAAGGGGTGGCATTTGTGCAGGTTGTATTTGAAACGGGTCCAACAGGCTCGGCTGCGTTATTTTCACAGCCAGTAAATATGATCTTGGCGCGACAACCATCAGAGGTAGACGCGGTTTTAGACAGGGTGGATGCTGCCCTAGGTG
>CABZJG010000113.1 GCA_902525995.1 Paracoccaceae bacterium
ATGGATGTAACTAAAATCGGGGTGATTGGCGCAGGTCAAATGGGAAACGGCATCGCCCACGTGATGGCATTGGCCGGATATCAGGTGTGCTTGAACGATATCAGCAAGGATGTACTATCGCAGGCCCTGACGCGGATCGACAAAAATATGGCGCGGCAAGTTAAAAGCGCGAAAATCTCAGAAGCGGATAAAGCCGCAGCGCTCGGCCGGATAACCACAACGCTTTCGATTGCGGATATCGGGCACTCTGATTTGGTGATCGAAGCAGCAACCGAGGATGAGCCCACCAAACAAGTGATCTTTGATGAGCTGGTTCCGCATATTCAAGAGCATACGATCCTGACATCAAACACCTCGTCTATTTCGATCACGCGGCTTGCCAGCCGCACTGGGCGGCCGGAAAAATTCATGGGCTTTCATTTTATGAACCCGGTTCCAGTGATGCAGCTGGTCGAACTGATACGCGGTATTGCCACGGATAAAGAAACCTATGATACCTGCCGAGCTGTGGTGGAAAATCTGGGCAAAACACCGGCCAGCGCAGAAGATTTTCCAGCCTTTATCGTCAACCGAATTTTAATGCCGATGATCAATGAAGCGGTCTATACGCTTTATGAGGGGGTTGGGTCGGTCGAATCTATTGATCAATCCATGAAACTGGGCGCCAATCACCCAATGGGCCCGCTTGAGCTTGCTGATTTTATCGGTCTGGATACCTGCCTTGCGATTATGAATGTGCTTCATGACGGGCTGGCCGATACCAAATACCGGCCCTGTCCATTGATGACCAAATACGTAGAAGCCGGTTGGCTCGGGCGCAAAACAAAGCGCGGGTTTTATGATTACCGTGGCGATGTGCCAGTACCTACACGCTAGGCATTGATCCCAGCTTTAGCGTTTCATCACGCAGCCAAGATACAAAACCGCGCGGGTTATCGGCCCAGTCTTTGATTTCTGGGCGATCGATCAACTGACCCACAACCGGGGTTTGGGGTTTGTTCAACGCTTTTACCACTTCAAAAAGCAAAAGGCTTTGCCGCAATGTCGGGGAAATTTGATTGGCGACTTGATACCATCTTGAATTTCCCCCGGGAAAGTACATCGGCAGGACTTTGGCCTGTGAGCGCTGGATCATCTTGGCTGTGAACGGGTTCCATTGTTCTTCGGCCACGGGGCCAAACGCGGTTTTCGAGGCTCCAACCACGCCGGATGTAAATAAAATCACAACGCCGCCGCCTTTTAGGTGGTTCATCGCGTCTTTGCGCATCACAAGGTTTTTTTCCAGCGCATCTTCTTCATGTGGAAAAGGCACCGGGATCATAAAGTGATCAATCTCGGTTATGCCCGTGAGCAAAGAGCGGGTAAGAATTTTGTAATCCGTTCTGACCCGCCCGATCAATTCGGCAAGAACCATACCGTCGACCAGCCCATGGGGATGATTTGAGGTGATGATCAACGGGCCGTCTTTGGGAATTCGGTCAATTTGCTCTTGCGGGGTTTTCAACTCTATCCCCATTACATCAAGCGCCTGTTTCCAAAAGGCCTGCCCATGCGGAACGCCCATGGCCTCGAACCGGCGAACCTTTCGCAGCAGTCGAAGCTTTCCGGTCAAATGCTCGATTGTTTGTATGGTGATGCGCTGGGTCGGATTGGTAAAGGTTGATGCATATGACAGACGCCGACGGTCATAGGGCACTTCGGCAAGGGTTAATGGCGGCGGCGCTACTGACAGGCTGGAAGTAGATTTAAGGTGTATATTTTCGACCACTCAAGACATCCTATTTAACACTTACTCTGCCTCACCAAATCGATTTGCAATCAGTTGACCGATCGCATTGGACAGATCCAAACTTTGAGTTCCTTGCGTCGTGACTTCGATCGAGCTGCCTTTCGAGGCGGCCAACATCAAAAGCCCCATGATACTATCGCCGCAGGCTCCGAGGCCGTCTTTCATCACTTCGGCCGATGCATCATAGGCTTCAACTGTTTCAACAAATTTCGCCGAGGCGCGGGCATGCAGACCTTTTTCATTTACAATCTCAAACACCCGAGTGACTTTACCGTTCATCTAAACCCCTCAGCCGTCGCAGCTATCAATATATTTGCGGCCTGCTGTAAGCGCTGTATCAACAGCCGCTTGAACCGATAAATGTCGAGATTTGGCCAATTTGACCAGCATTGGCAGGTTTGCACCGTAAATGATCTTGCGGTTTTCTGGCTGGCAGGCGCGCAAGGACAGGTTTGACGGGCTGCTGCCAAACATATCTGTTACCACAACCACACCGCACCCTGTATCCACGGCGTTTGCAGCGTCACAAATTTCATCTTGTTTTTGCGGGCGATCATGATCTGCCTCAATCGAAATAGCCACAATGCCAGCTTGGCGGCCAACCACATGTTCAACCGCATAAAGGTATTCTTTTGCCAATCCGCCATGCGCGACGATTACGATACCAATCACGCTATTGCCTCCTCATGACCAAACTGTTTACGGGGCATGTTTGGTCGAATATCTTTCCAACTCCCGGTGCCTAATTGACACTTGCCAACCACGCTCTGCAAGGGCTGCGGCCAAAGTTTCCGCAACGGCAACCGACCGATGTTGGCCGCCTGTGCATCCAAACCCTATTGCAAAGTGGGTTTTGCCTTCATCTGTATAGGCTGGCAGCAAAAAACAGCTGAGTTCAAGCAGTTTTTGAAAAAAATCTGCGAATCGCCGATCTTCTTGAACATAGGTTTGAACAGCGTCATGTGTGCCATTTTTGTTGCGCAATGTTTCCACCCAGTAAGGGTTTTTCAAAAACCTGCAATCAAACAATGTATCAACCCCGCGTGGCAAACCGCGCTTATAGGAAAACGATTGCACTGAAATCGACAGCCCATTTGAGGCCGAGGTCGAAAACCAGCGTTCGATATCAGCGCGCAACTCATGAGGCGTCATTTCAGATGTGTCGATCAATATATCCGCGCGCGCTTGAATGGGTTGCAGAAGATCAAACTCGCGCTCGATGCCGATCACAGGGGTTTCTGCCGGCGCCAGCGGGTGGCGGCGCCGGGTTTCTGAAAACCGCCGCAGCAACACGGTGCGATCACAGCGAATAAAAAGCAAACTGGCGTCGACATTGGATGTGTTGATCAAAGCATGCAGCATGTCGAGCAGACCATGGGTCGAAAAATCGCGGTTTCTGGTATCGATCCCCACAGCGAGCGGTTTGGTCATGCTGGCCGGTTCTACCACTCTTGGCAGCAAAGTCAGCGGCAAGTTGTCAATCACCTCATATCCTAGATCTTCCAATGCATTGATTGCCGTCGAGCGACCAGCCCCCGAGGGGCCAGTGACCAAAACCAATTTCATTGTCGAATTTGCCTGCATTGATCGCCTTCACATGTCGTGTCGCACCCCATCCCTCACTAGAATATAGAGGGCAGCAGGAAAGGCGTCTAGCGGCGGCCGCCGAAATAAAGGCAAGGTGATACCGAAAAGCTCATAGTCTTCGCAAACGGGTACCCGTTGAGTTTGCACCCGCGATAAATCAACAACGTGGGTGAGCGCTGCCTTGTCGCAGCTTGGTGGGGTTAGAAACCCAAGGCCGCGCGCTTCAATCAGATTGGATATAGTTTCTGGACAACGCGCGATTAAACCTGAATGCTCACGTCGCACGAGCGTTTGATCATCTGCCACCAGCTCAGCGCCAAGCGCAATTAAATTGAGCGCCAAAGAGGATTTTCCGCTGCCTGCCGGTCCAAGGATCAACACGCCATTGCCGTTTATCGAAACACAACTGGCGTGGAGTAAAACAGTATCTTCATCCAGCTGCACTGTCACATAACCTCTGATTAAATTGGCAAGCCAACAACAAATCGGGGCCCCAGTGGCTCTGAGTTGGCATCGGCCAAGGTGGGGTGAATGTTCTCCGCCCAGATCACACCGTCATGGGCTTCTATGATCTGCTTTGAAATGGCCAGTCCAAGCCCCGAGTTATTGCCAAATTCGCTCGCTGGGCGTTCGGAATAAAACCGGTTAAACACTTTGCTTAAGGCTTCTTGTGGAATGCCGGGTCCGGTGTCTTCGACCACCACCAACACCCAGTTTTCGCGCACCCGTACCCAGATACGGATGGCATCGCCGTCTTGGCAAAAACTAATTGCATTGCTGATCAGGTTCACAAACACCTGTGCCAGCCGCGCCTCAAGGCCCTTTACGTAAATGGTTTTGTCAGGAAGGTCCGAAATGAAATCGATGCCCTTGCCCTGAGCCTCTGCACCAAGATACTGCGCAAGATTTCGCACCAAAGCCAATAGATCAAAGGTTTCTTGTGCTTCTTTAACCAATTCACTGTCTAGACGTGATGCGTTTGAGATATCGCTGACAAGCCGATCCAAGCGCCGGACATCATGGTCTATCACCTCCAGCAGTTTGGTGCGGTGATCTTCGCGTTTGCTGCGCTGTAAAGTGCCCACAGCAGAGCGCAAAGAGGCCAGCGGATTTTTGATCTCGTGAGCCACATCTGCTGCAAACTGTTCATTAGACTCAATACGATTATAAAGCGCTTCAACCATACCACGCAGGGCCGAAGACAGTCGGCCGATTTCATCGGTCCGGTCAGACATATCCGGGATTCGAATGCGCCCGCGGCTTACATTTTTGGCCTTCTTTTCACGCCCCAACTCAGCGGCGGTTGCCAGATCCCGAATCGGGTTGGAAATTGAAGATGCCAAAATTACACTCAGCACGACTGAAAACAGCGTTCCAATGAACATCAGCTGCAATGTTCGTTCCTGCTCGGATTTTACCAGACCATCAATTTCGCTTGCTGGGCTGACAAGGGCGACAACCCCCACCACGTTATCCGACCGAAAAATGGGGGCGAGAGCCGTTACATTCCCATCACCTTTTCCCTGTGGATAGTGGATCAATTGGGTTTGCCCTAAAAGAGTGGGGGCAATAAGATTGCGCGCCTGCGCCTCTTGGTCATCAGCCTTGGTTCCAACGGCAGAAGGCTGGGGGTTCAGCCGTTTAACAGCAGACCAAAGGGCAGTTAGCCCGTCGGTGATCGGTGTCGCAAGCGGCAGATCATTTGGTAGATTTTCAATGGCTGTTTGGTTTGAGCTGTCGGCTTTTCCCAGCAGCGCGCCCGTGCTGGCAAAAACATACAGCGTTGAGCCACGGCTTAACCTAAGCTGCGCGAGCATTTCGTTCATTGCAGGGGTTTCAGACAAAGGGCCAGTGTTCTGCGCCATCTGAAGGGTGATTATATTTGCTGCAAGCTCGGCTTCAACCACCATTGCCTGCGATCTTTGGAACACGAGGCTGTCACGTGCAGAGGAAAAATAAAGCACGGCCGCGATCAGAATATTCAGGGCAATCAGATTGAAAATGACAATTCTACGGGTCAAAGCAGAGTGCCGGAAGGCCCAAAACCCGCTGCGCGAGGGTAAGAGTGCCCTTTCAGATCCTGTTTTAGGCGGGCCAATACCCCGCTGCCCGGCAAACATATTTGCAGATGCTCTCAGTTCTGGGTCATCGCGATGTTTGATCGGCTCACTGCTGGGCATGATATTTATTCTTCGTTGTAACGATACCCAATTCCATAGAGGGTTTCGATGGCCGAAAAACTGTTGTCGACGCTGCGCATTTTTTTTGCGCAGGCGTTTGATATGGCTATCGATCGTTCGGTCATCGACATAAATCTGTTCGTCATATGCAACATCCATCAACTGATCACGAGTTTTCACAAATCCGGGGCGTTGTACCAAGGCTTGCAGCAACAAAAACTCGGTTACTGTTAATGTAACATTTAAACCTTTCCATGTCACAGAGTGGCGTAAGGGATCAATTGAAAGTTCTCCGCGCACTATCACTTTTGTATCTTCGCCCTCGTCGCCCA
>CABZJG010000114.1 GCA_902525995.1 Paracoccaceae bacterium
TTTCAGGTCACAAAAACGCCTTCTACACAGCATAATGTCCAAAAAATCCACAAGCAATGGAATGCAAATAATATTTTTTACTATATATAGGTGGTTACATCCATATATTGTCATTATTTTGTCGCACCATGCAAATTATTTGTGCATTTCTTTAGAATTTTAATGACTCGGCGGAATTTCGCCTATATAAGGTCCCTGAGACGAGATGTCTCGATAATAAAGAACTAAACAGAACAATCGGAGGGAACTATGATTGATAAGATTAAAGCCTCAGTGGCTGCGCTGACCGATGTTGGCCTCGCACTTCTGGCGTTTGCAATTGTTGCGTCATTGCTTGTTGGCTCAGGTAACATGGCCTTTTTGGGTGATGTTGTTGGCAACATTACTGCACTTGTTCAACAACTGGGGAATGCTGGCCTTGCCGGTTTGATTTCTCTGGGCGTGGTCTTGTGGCTGTTTAACAGGTAAAAGCACCTCTCCCCCAATAAAATGGAATAAAATATGTCCTCTCTTACAAGCGCTCTTTCCAAAGCAACTGAATTGCTGTGGAAAATAGCCGAGATCGGATTTGTGGCCAATCTGGTCATTATTTTAGTTTACATTCTCTTGGGGGAAACCAGCGGCAATTTTGTAATTTCAGTTGTTGCTAACGTCATTTTATTGGTTGATGCCCTTACCTATCAAGGTGTCGTAACTATTGTTTTAGCAGCTTTCCTTTATCGATATTTTACCCAAAAGCTATAGCCAACAAAGACCCAAGCCTTAAAAAACATCATAAAAATTTGATGCGACCGCTTAAGATGAAACCGCTTAAAGGGAGGCGTAAACACCCGCAATCCGCGCCAATGCTTGATCTACTGGCAATTCTTCACTGTCGCCGGTTCGACGAGATGTCACTTCTACCACCCCGTTTTTCAGCCCCCGCGGTCCAACAGTTATACGCCACGGAAGACCGATAAGGTCCATGGTTGCGAATTTGCCCCCTGCCCGTTCTTTGCGGTCGTCATAAAGTGACTCAAGCCCCAAAGCTGTTAAACCGGAATACAGCGCCTCACAGGCAGCATCGGTTTCATCATCACCCTGCTTAAGATTGACAATCCCGCAGTGAAATGGCGTCACGCCTTCAGGCCAGATAATGCCCTTCTCGTCATGACTGGCTTCGATAATTGCGCCAACAAGCCGCGAAACACCAATCCCATGGCTGCCCATGTGCACAGGGATCTTATTGCCCTGATCATCGGTGACCAAAGCCCCGAGCTTATCCGAATATAGCGTTCCAAAGTAAAAAATCTGTCCGACCTCAATGCCACGGGCAGACCGCTGGCGGTTGGCTGGCAAAGTCTCAAATGCAGCGCTGTCATGGGTTTCACCGGTGCGGGCATAAAGCGCGGTAAATTCTTCCATCACCGACTGGCACTGCGCCACATCATCATAGTCGATGTCGCGCGCGCCGAGCCGGATGTCGGTTACCTTGCTGTCATAAAACACTTCGCTTTCGCCTGTATCAGCCAAAACCAGAAACTCATGTGTGTAATCTCCACCGATCGGGCCGCTATCAGCTCGCATCGGGATCGCCTGCAATCCCATACGCTCATATGTGCGCAGATAACTGACCAGATGGCGATTATAGGCATGCAAAGCATCTTCTTTGCTGAGGTCAAAGTTATAGCCATCTTTCATGTAAAATTCGCGGCCCCGCATCACCCCAAAGCGTGGCCGGATTTCATCGCGAAACTTCCACTGCACCTGATAGAGTGTCAAAGGCAAATCTTTGTAACTATTAACATGGGCGCGAAATACATCTGTGAACATTTCTTCTGCTGTGGGAGAAAACAGCATATCGCGACCCTGACGGTCCTTCATCCGCAGCATTTCTTCGCCATAGCCATCAAACCGTCCGCTTTCACGCCATAAATCAGCAGACTGCAATGTCGGCATCAGCATTGGGATATGGCCAGCACGGATTTGTTCTTCATGCACAATATCCTCAATCTTGCGCATCACTTTAAAGCCCAGCGGAAGCCATGAATAAATCCCAGCGCTGGCTTGCTTGATCATCCCCGCACGCAGCATCAACCGATGGCTGACAATCTGGGCTTCCGACGGGTTTTCCTTCAAAACGGGAAGAAAATAGCGTGACAGGCGCATGATGAATCCTTTATTTTGGCATTTAGCATCCTTTACGGAGAAATCGTCAAACTGACAAGGCGGCGGCAAAGGAAACTTGCTGCAATATGAAATTTTGGCTCGCTCACCCGCAAAATTCCAACTTTCTTGGGCCCAGCTTGCATCTTGACCGCGTTTGCGACAAATATGCCATCAGGGGCATTTTGCGGAGTTATCATGGCATTATCAACTCGTGACCAATTGACATATTGGGGAATTGCTGGCGCGGCATTATTTGCCGTTCTTTGGTTTTTGGGGGATGTTCTTCTGCCGTTTGTTTTGGGGGCAGCGATCGCGTATTTTCTTGATCCCATAGCGGATAAACTCGAACGCCTTGGGCTATCGCGGATCTTGGCGGTTCTGGTTATTTCTCTGGCAGTTTTGATTGTTCTTTTGCCAGCAGTAATTTTTGTGCTCTCGACCCTGACGGGGCAGATCGCTGCCCTTGGAAGCCTAAGCGTGCCACCCGATCTAATTGCCGAAGTCGAGGCACGGTTGAAAAAACTCTTGCCCGACGCGCTGACCAGCAACCTTGATCTTGAAACTTCAATTGCTCAGTTCTCTGAATTTGTTAGATCCCGAGCAGAGCAGCTTTTCAATAGCTTTGGGGGCCATATTTTCGGAGCTTTGATGTCCTCGGCTGCCTCATTGGTCAATATTATTCTGCTGCTGGTTATTGTCCCAGTAGTGACAGTTTATCTGCTTTTGGATTGGGACAGAATGATTGCGCAACTTGATACATTCCTGCCGCGTGACCATGCTCCATCTGTGCGCCGTATCGCCAGTGAAATTGATAGCACCCTATCATCTTTTGTGCGAGGAATGGGCTCTGTCTGCCTCATACTGGGCAGCTACTATGCCATATCGCTTTGGCTTGTGGGACTAAATTTCGGGCTTGCCGTCGGGTTTTTCGCGGGCCTTGTCACCTTTATACCGTATCTCGGCTCCTTAGTTGGCGGAGCCTTAGCCATCGGCTTGGGCCTGATTGAGTTATGGGGAGAATGGGGCAAATTGGGCCTGGTTGCTGGCATTTTCTTTCTTGGCCAAGTTATTGAGGGCAATTACCTCACCCCAAAACTGGTGGGGCAATCGGTCGGGCTCCACCCTGTTTGGCTGCTTTTAGCCCTCTCGGTCTTTGGGGCACTATTTGGGTTTTTGGGAATGCTCATTGCTGTCCCAGTTGCCGCGACCTTAGGCGTTGTGGTGCGCTTTGGCCTTGATCAATATAAAACAGGACGGCTGTACAAAGGCCTGTCGGAAACTGATAATAAACCGTGACACCCAAGCAACTTATTTTTGATCTGCCCTGCCGTACCGTATTGGGACGAGGCGATTTTTTCGTTAGCCAAAGCAATGCCATTGCGCTGTCTTTGATAGAAGACTGGCAAAACTGGCCAAATGCCAAACACACGCTCAGCGGGCCGCAAGGATCCGGCAAAACCCATCTGGCACATGTCTGGGCAGAGATCAGCAACGCCACTATTATTTCAGCTGATGATATTCGCGCCTACGACAACAGCGATCTCGTGCGCACCAATCTGGTCATCGAGGATATCCCAAGTGTAGGAAACAACAAAGAAGCCCAAGAGCAACTTTTTCATCTGCACAACCTGTTTGCAGAAGAAAAAAAGTTTTTGCTTCTTACCGGTCGCGGAGCCCCCCTGCACTGGAATATTAGGTTGCCTGATTTAGCCTCGCGCCTGCAAGGCGCACGCAATGCCGCGCTGAATGAGCCGGATGATTTACTGTTTTCCGCTCTCTTGGCCAAGCTTTTTGCAGATCGGCAAGTTTATCCCGGACCAGAGGTAATCCAATATCTGGTGTCGCGCTTAGAGCGGTCTTTTGCGGCCGCCCAGAGCTTTGTGGAAAAACTTGATGCCGCAGCATTGCGTGATCAAAAGCCCATGACCCGTAGCTTTGCCAGCAAAATTCTAAACGCTGATCTTGGATCAAAATATTGACCTACGTCACCAGCAGCGCCATAGAAATATCAATTAGCCGCCAAAGGCGCGTTTCAAGGATGCATGTATGACCTCACGCCCTTCGACATCAGATCATGATTGGGACCAGAGCGAACCACAGATCTTTTTTGATGAAGCCAAACGCCGGCTGTCCAAAGTTGGGGTGATTGATGTGGGCTCTAACTCGGTTCGGCTTGTGGTGTTCAATGGTGCAGCGCGCTCACCTGCCTATTTTTATAATGAAAAAATCATGTGCGCACTGGGCGAAGGTCTTGCCGCCACTGGGCGCTTGAATCCGAAGGGTAGGATACGTGCCATCAATGCGATCAACCGCTTTTGCCACCTGGCCAAAGCGATGGGTATCCCAGAGCTTACAACGGTCGCCACTGCGGCCGTGCGCGATGCAAAAGACGGCCGTGCGTTTTGCGCGGATGTACTGCAGGCCACGGGTCAAAAAATAAGAATAATTAATGGTAGGGAAGAGGCGCGGCTCTCTGCGCAGGGCGTGCTGCTCGGGTGGCCTGGCGCTTATGGGTTGGTATGTGATCTGGGCGGCTCGTCAATGGAGTTGGCAGAGATTTTTGACGGTAAGGTTGGCAAATGCGCTTCTTCCCGCATTGGCCCCTTTAAACTTATGGATATTGCCGGTGGCCTGCCAGAAAGGGCCAAGGCTATCTCTAAATCCATGGTCAAGCTTTCGCAAAAAATGGGGCCTCAGCACAACCGTTTATTTCTTGTAGGCGGCTCCTGGCGGGTCCTTGCACGGGTGGATATGGTGCGCAGAAGCTATCCGCTTTCTGTATTGCATGAATACAGAATGACGACAGAAAGCGTTGGCAAAACAATAGAATATCTCAACACCGCAAATTTGGAAAAACTGCGCCTAAAATGCAATGTATCCGCCGCCCGAATGGCACTGGTGCCTTATGCTGCCGAGGTCCTGAAGGGTATCCTTGAAACGTTTGAGCCAGTTGATATTGCCGTCTCGAGTTACGGCATCCGCGAAGGGATGCTGTTTGAGCAGATGCCGCAAGTCATTCGGGATCAGGATCCGCTGATTGAGGCCTGTGCGTTTTCTGAAGCCAAAGACAGCCGCGTTCCCGGATTTGGCCTAAGGTTATTTGACTTTGTTAAACCCCTTTTTCCCGGCGCAGATAAAGAGCTTGAGCGGTTGATCAAAGCAGCCTGCCACCTGCATGATGTCAGCTGGCGCGCGCATCCCGATTATCGCGCCGAAATATGCTTTGATAATGCAACACGCGCCAATCTTGGCGGGCTAAAGCACTCTGAGCGGGTATTTTTGGGACTGTCGCTGATGCACCGCTACCGAAATAAGCGCAAAGGCGCACGGTTTAATAATCTATTCACGCTGCTGTCAGAGGGCCCAACACAGCAGGCTGAAGTTCTGGGCAAAGCCATGCGGCTTGGAGCAATGATGTGGATTGCGGGGGATGAAAAACGCGCCCGCCTGCATTGGCAAGAAGACCGCCGCCTGCTGCGTCTAAGCCTGCCACCCGATGCAGCGCCACTTTATGGTGAGGTGGCAAAGGCACGGCTAAGTTCTTTGGCGACATCCCTCAAGGCCGAATTCGAGTTTGTCACCAGCGATCAGCTTTAGGTGACCTTTACTTTAACTTTTATAATTTAAGCGCAATTCCAAGAGCAAAATATGTGCCTTAGACGGCAACCAAAAAGATATCTTTATCCTCAATTTCTAAAAAAGCACCTTTGACCACCGCCACCTCTTCGCCATCAAGCC
>CABZJG010000115.1 GCA_902525995.1 Paracoccaceae bacterium
TATCCAGATTCTGTCTCAGGGGAGCAGATGTATAACAGGCAGACATCGCATCGTCACCGCGCTGATCCCCCGGCATTTCCGGACCAAGCCAAATCGCGCAATATTCACCTGCGGCTGCACCGCAGGTTTGCGGCGATACAATGAGATCACTTAATTCGGCCGCCTGCCCTGCAAGAATGCCCCCGGGCTGCAGATGCCAATGATCATGGCAAGTTCATCCGGCCAGCTCTTTGGGGCAATCCAATGACCAGGACGCTCCTCATACCAAGTTTTTGGCCGCACCCCGTCCATGAGATAGGCTGTATAATCTGGATCTTCATCGACCCCGGTATCTTTTCCTTTCAACCAATGGTCCCACCAACGCAGCGCTTCTTGTAAAAAAACCAATGCGCGGCTCCGGCACGGCAAAATGGGGATATTTATGCACCCAAGGCCCGATGATCCCTTTTACAGGTGCAGATAGGTTTTCGACCAAATGGGAGACCGTATTTTTATACCCATCCCCCCAACCACCAACGGCCAATGTGGCTGCTTTTATCACGGAGTAATCCTCGCAGATTGAGCCATGTTTCCAATAGTCATCTCGGTTCTGATGGGAAAGCCAGACCGCTGGTAAAAATGGCTCTGCCTCAAGCCGCGCCAGCCACATATCGCGCCACGCGTCCCCCACCAAAGCGGGGTCGGGCGCACGGGATGAATAAGCCCACATGGTCGACCCCCACCCAAGGTTTTCATTTAACAGGCACCCGCCTTTGAAATGAATATCATCCGCATATCTGTCGACCGTTGAACACAGCGTAATAATGGCCTTTAATGCAGAAGGCTGACGCGCAGCCACTTGTAAGGAATTAAACCCGCCCCAACTGATCCCCATCATGCCGACGCAGCCAGTGCACCAAGGTTGCTGTGCGAGCCAGGCGATAGTTGCCTCAGCATCGCGCAGTTCTTGATCGGTATATTCATCCTCCATGACACCCTGGCTATCGCCATTGCCGCGCATATCTACTCGAATGCAGGCATACCCATTTTTCGCAAAATAAGGATGGGTCAGGCAATCGCGCGCAGTTGTGCCATCGCGTTTGCGATAGGGAAGAAACTCCAAAATGGCAGGAACAGGCGATTCTAACGCATTGGCGGGCATCCAAACGCGCGCCGATAACCGGCACCCATCCGGCATCACAATTGCCATATCAGGATATTCTACAATATCATTCGCTTTGGTCATTTGCTTATCCAACTACCACCTGCTGCTGGCTCGCATCTCAGAGCCTCTTTTGCGCCTTGTCAATTGTAAACCTCAAGAAAACGAGGCAATGGCCTGACTTACAGCAACATTTGCTCTGCCCCATTGCCGCCTACAAAGCCCAAAGCAAACCTATTGCTTGCTCAATCAAATTGGGTCAAAAATTTATTTTATGCTGCGTAATCATTTAAATTTGTGTCACAAATTATGATCTGCTAGTGCTTTGAGTGCGCAGATTTTCAAGGGCTATCGTTTGGATAAAGAAGACCGAAAACTTGCACCAAGCCGACGCGTCTACGGATGCGCTTCTGCGCGTACCACTGCGCAGAAAAAATTACCTAAATTAATATTTGATTTTATTGATGGTGCCGCAGGTCGTGAAACTGGTTTAAAGAACAACCAAGCCGCTTTTGACCGCCTGAAATTGAAACCTCGCGTATTGTCAAAAGCAACTCAGCAGTCTTTGGCAACAGAATTTTTGGGGCAGTCATATAACCAGCCCTTTGGTATCGCGCCGATGGGAATGTGCAACCTATCTCATCCCAGAGCAGATTATTTGATGGCGCAGGCCGCACAGCGCTTGAAGTTTCCGGTTGCCCTGTCATCAGCCGGATCCAGTAGTATCGAAGACATGCGCAAATGGGCGGGCGATAATGCGTGGTTTCAACTTTATGTGACGCCGCCTATGGACCATAGCCTTTCCCTGGTGCAGCGGGCCCAGGATGCAGGCTATCGCAATTTAATTTTGACGGTGGATGTGCCGAAAGTCAGCCGCCGGCTGCGAGATATCAAAAACGGCTTTCAAATGCCTTTTAAATTGCGCACGCGGCAGTTTATAGATTTTGCCACCCACCCAATCTGGAGCCTTCGACTATTGGCGGCAGGCACGCCAAAACCTGTTAACTTTCCGCAAAACGGATTGGGCTTTGATCGCGATGCCAGCCGCGCTATGGCGGATTGGGATTTTTTGGACCGCCTGCGCGATCAATGGCAGGGCAATTTAATTGTGAAGGGGGTCACAGCCCCCGAGGATGCCTTACGGATCAAATCGATGGGGGCAGATGCGGTATATGTGTCCAATCATGGCGGCCGCCAGCTGGACAGCGTCCCGGCATCGATTGATCTTATCAGACCCATTAGAGAGGCTGTTGGCCGCGAATATCCTGTGGCGTTTGACAGCGGGGTGCGCGATGCAGAAGATATCCTAAAGGCTTTGGCGCGCGGTGCAGACTTTGTCATGCTTGGGCGGCCAAATTTATTCGCGCTTGCCGCAGATGGCGCTGCCGGACTGGAAAGTCTTTATGCGGCTTTACGGTATGATCTTTCGGTTGCGATGGCGCAAATCGGCGTCGAGACGATTGGGCATATAGGACCTCATAATTTGATAGAAGAGACGCAGATGATGACAGCTCACACCGACGCCGCCACATCCGCGAAGGCAAAAGGTAAAAAACCATGAACGAGCAACCTATGATACGCGGCGGTGAAATTTTAGCCAGAGCGCTAAAGGAAAAAGGTGCAGAGCATGTGTTCACTCTTGCAGGGGGATTTTGCAATCCGGCTTTAGAAGGGTTCATGAAATCCCAAATGCCGGTCATCAACTGCCCGCATGAGCAAGTGGCAGGCCATTTGGCGGACGGGCATACACGCATCACCCGAAAGCCGGCCATATGCCTTGTGGGTCCAGAAGGTTTTGCCAATGCGGTTCCGGCCATGCTTGAAGCCGGCGGCGAACGTGCGCCAGTGATATTCGTCACCGGGTCATCGACCTTAAAACGTCAAGGCGCCGGTGGATTTAAGGAAATTGATGATGTGGCCATTGCCGCGCCCTTGGTAAAATATTCTGTGCAGATCACAGAGGGTGAACGGATTAGCGAATTTGTTGACCGCGCATGGACAGCGGCCACAACCGGCTATCCGGGCCCAGTTCATATTAGTCTTCCGGTTGATTTGATGTTTTCAAGCTTTCCAGCGGATGCAGGGCGCAGCGAGCGGCCCTTTGACCGTAGCGACCGCCAAGTGCCTCGTGCATGGCCGGATCCGGCAGTTATGGGCGCTATCCTCGAGCGGTTATCCGCAGCAGAGCGCCCGGTTATTATCGCAGGCCATGGGGTGTGGTGGTCAGGTGCGGAGAGGGCGCTTGAAACCTGCGCTTTGGCCCTTAAAATTCCGGTGTTTAATGTCCCCTATCACCAAAAGCTTTTGGGAGAGGAAAGCCAAGCCTATATGGGACTGGCTGATTTTCACCAATACCACCCCTCAAAAGAGGCCTTTCATCAGGCTGATGTCATTCTTATGGTGGGCGGGCGGTTGGACAATCAGATGAATTTTGGCAACCCTCCGTTTTTTCCAGCCTCTGCCCATTTGATTTGTATCAATGGCAGCCATGAAGAGCTTGAATATAACCGCGGTGCTGACACGGTTTTGCTTAGTGATCCCGGGGCATTTTTTGAAGCTTTAAGCAAAGCTGGAAAAACCTGGAAACCCTGGTTCGAGCTGCAGCGGGATCGTCGCAATACATGGGTGAACGACTGGTTTGATCATATCGACACCGAAACCCGCGCGGATACGGAAGCCGGGCGAAATATGCATCCGCTTCAATTGTCTTTGGATGTGCAATCACACCTTGGTCCCCAAGACTGGTTGGTTTTTGATGGCGGCAACACCCACTTCTGGTCTGAGATCGCTGTCAATATGGCAGGCTGGAAGGGCCAAAAGCTGGGCGGCATACTGCACCCGGGAAATTACAGTTTGCTCGGCGTTGGTGTCAGCTTTGCAATCTCTGCCAAAGCCGCGCACCCGGATCAAAATGTGGTTTTAATCTCTGGCGACGGCGCGTTTCTATCCGGAGGTCTATCAATAGAAGCGGCGTTTCATGAAGGGCTACCGATCACGGTGGTGATTGACAATAACGGGGGACTAGATTGCATCAGTCAGCAACAAGAGCGGCTGTTTTCAAATGGGGCACATTTTGCCACTGATTTCCGCGATATCCCGTTTCATACAATGTTTGAGGGATTGGGCGGGCATGGAGAATTGGTCGAACGGCGCGATCAATTGGGCCCGGCCCTCACGCGCGCCATGCAAAGTGGCAAAACAGCCTGTGTAAACGTAAAATGCCGCGGGGTAATTAGCCCGATTGTTGCTGCGACCTCAGATAAACGGGATAAGGCGTCGATAGAATAATGCCTCTTGTTAGCTCACACACATTAAACGGGGTTGATGGCACACATGCGGGCCATATCCCTGTTCGACTTATTCATGTTGCGTCACAAAAGGTACTTTTTGAAACGCAAATGGATGATGGTGGACGGTTGTCGCGCAGTATAGAAAGTGCAAAAGTTGACGCAAACGGACAGTATGAGCTGGTGTTTGATACTGCCGCCTACTGGCAAAGCCGCAACTTACCACGCCAAGGGGCGCAAATCTTGGATCAGATCGTTATACGGTTTTCAATGCCCGATCCCGAAGGCCAATACCACATTCCCGCGATCCTAAGCCCCAATTCCTATTCCGTTTGGTGGTCGGGAGAATAGGGCATGGCTGATGGTTTGAATATGTCACGCCGTATCCGGCGCACCCCTTATACAGACCGGGTCGAAGCCGCCGGCGTACGGGGCTTTTCGGTGGTCAACCATATGCTGCTGCCAAAGGCCTTTGAACGCAGCGTGGAAGAGGACTATTGGCACCTCAAAGAGCATGTCCAAATTTGGGATGTCTCTTGCCAAAGACAAGTTGAAATTTCAGGCGCGGATGCAGCCGCTCTGGTCCAGTGGATGACCCCGCGCAATATATCAAACGCCAAAATAGGAGATTGCCTTTATATACCCATTCTGGACGATCAAGCAGGTTTGATCAACGATCCGGTTCTGTTGAAGTTGGCCGAGGATCGTTTTTGGCTTTCGATCGCAGACAGTGATGTTCTGCTTTATGCCAAAGGGCTTGCCCTTGGCCGAGGTCTTGATGTGATTGTGCACGAACCCGATGTTTACCCACTTGCCCTCCAAGGGCCCCGCGCAGAGGCGCTGCTCTCCGAAATGTTTGGAGCCGAGATCGAAAAAATCGGGTTTTTTAAATTTGGCTGGATTGATATTTTCGGCACACGGCAACTCATTGCCCGGTCTGGCTATTCGCGCCAAGGTGGGTTTGAAATCTACCTAAATGGCGCGTCTTTGGGCGGCCCTTTATGGGATAAGATTTGGCAGGCAGGCCAAAGCTATAACATCTCGCCCGGTTGCCCAAATCTTATTGAGCGTATTGAAGGCGGGCTGTTGTCATATGGCAACGAAATGACGTCTGAAACCAATCCTTTGGAAATTGGGTTGGGAAAATACTGCAGCCTTGACGGTGCGGTTGAGTTTATTGGGCGCCCTGCGCTTGAAAAGATCGCAGCGGCCGGTCCCGACCGATTAATACATGGCGTTGTTTTTAACGCGCCGGCCTGTCCGACCTGCGCGGTTCCTTGGCCCGTGCGGGTTGGCAAAAGTCGCGTTGGAGCCATTACATCCGGTATATATTCCCCAAGGTTGAAAAAAAAACATTGGGCTGTCGCTTATTGAAAAAGGCCATTGGACGCCCGGCCTAAAAGTATCAGTAGAGCTGCCTGATGGTTCGACTAGGCAGGG
>CABZJG010000116.1 GCA_902525995.1 Paracoccaceae bacterium
CACTGTTATGATTGGTGATACAAGTTTTGATGTAGACATGGCAAAATCGGCAGGAGTTTTTGCAATCGGCGTCGGTTGGGGATATCACCCGCATAGCAAGATGGCCGCAGCAGATACTCTGGTCCACCGGGCGGCTGATCTGTTGGGTGCAATAGATAACCTATTGAGAGAGTGAAAGATGTCAGAGTGGAAACCAAAACGGTTTTGGCAGGATGTTTCAATTTCAAAAGTTGGAAAGGGTTATGCCGTGTTATTGGACGGTCGGGGGGTCAACACCCCAGCAAAAGCGCCCTTGATTTTGCCCACGCTGAAACTGGCAGAGGCAGTGGCAGAAGAATGGAGGGCCCAGATCGACGTTGTTGATCCAGCAGCTATGCCCTTCACTGGAGCTGCGAATGCGGCTTTGGATAAAGTGACACATCGATTTGAAGAGGTGGCGGGGTTAGTTTCAGCCTATGCAGAGACAGACTTGTTTTGCTATCGGGCAGAGGCGCCACGCGAGCTAGTCGAAAGGCAACAGAGGGCTTGGGACCCGATGTTGGACTGGTCAAGAGGTGCTTTGAATGCACCCCTAAATATAGCCCATGGGGTTATGTTTATCCGCCAACCACAGAAATCGATCAACGCGTTACGTTTCCGCGTAAATAAATTTAATCCATTCGAGTTGACGGCGCTTTATGATTTGGTTGGATTGTCAGGATCATTGGTGGCTGGGCTCGCGGTGGTGGATGGTCATGAAGCTCCAGAATCAGTTTGGGATATTTGCCAAGTTGATGAAACCTGGCAAAAAGAACAGTGGGGCCAAGACGAAATCGCGGAAGAGTTGACGTTAGGCAAACGCACGAAATTCTTGCAAGCTTTCAAATTCTTTGCAACCTTAAGGTGAATTTTGTCACTTTGAATTAAACTTGTTCCATTTTGTTTAACTCAAAGATGAATTTAGAGAATAGATCACTTGACGTTCTCTCATAATTTTGACCAAAATAGTACCACTGTGTAGAGGGAGTTCTATCTATTCAAATACTCATGGAAAGAAATCCCCATTATCGGAGCACTGGAAGGAAGATATTTTGAATTTCAGTGTCAGTGAAAATATGTTTCAAACCAACAGCTTCCAATCAGAAGCTGAAAATCAGGAAGAGGGTAAAATGAAAAAATCTTTTGTTCTTGGCACGCTGGCCGTTGCAGGTCTGGCAGCCGGTGCAGCAGCGGCAGGTACGTTAGACGACGTAAAAGCGCGCGGCACATTGAACTGCGGCGTTTCAACCGGCTTGGTGGGCTTTGCTGCACCAGACGCCAACGGTGAATGGAGCGGTTTTGACGTGGGCGTTTGTCGCGCCGTTGCGGCCGCAGTCTTGGGTGATGCCCAAGCGGTTGAGTTTGTTCCAACCACAGGTAAAACACGCTTTACAGCTCTGGCATCTGGCGAAATTGACATGCTGGCGCGGAACACAACTTGGACCTTTAGTCGTGACGTTGACCTGAAATTTGAATTTGTCGGCGTAAACTACTATGACGGTCAAGGCTTTATGGCTCCTGCAGATTTGGGTGTTTCATCTGCTGCAGGCCTTGATGGTGCAACTGTTTGTATCCAAACAGGAACCACTACAGAGTTGAACTTGGCGGACTTCTTCCGTTCAAACAACATGAGCTATGAGCCAGTTCCAATTGAAACCAATGCAGAAGCACAACAGCAGTATCTTGCTGGCGCCTGTGATGTTTTCACAACTGACGCATCAGGTCTAGCTGCAACTCGGGCAACTTTTGAAAACCCAGGCGATCACGTTCTGATGCCTGAGATTATCTCAAAAGAGCCTCTGGGTCCTCTTGTGCGCCATGGCGACAACAATTGGGGCGATATCGTACGCTGGACACTTAACGCTTTGATTACAGCGGAAGAGCTTGGCGTGACATCTGGAAACCTTGAAGAAATGTCAGCTGGCACCAACAACCCTGAGATCAATCGCCTTTTGGGTACAGAAGGTACACTTGGTGCGATGCTTGGTCTTGACGGTGACTGGGCCAAACGGGCAATCATGGTTGGCGGCAACTATGGCGAGCTGTTCGAAGCCAACATTGGTGAAGCGACACCAATCGGCCTTGCGCGTGGCTTGAACGCTCAGTGGACAGATGGTGGTCTAATCTACTCTCCACCTTTCCGTTAAGTTACAATTATAGAAGGCGCGGTTTGTACCGCGCCCTTTCTTCAAAACTACAGCCTGCTTGCGGTGTGCAAAAAGACTGGCTGAACCACAGGGATCATATTTATGGCGACGTTAACCGCCCCTGATAGGGAGTCGTTTAAGCTTTCAATGCTTCTCTACGACACTCGGTATCGCTCTATGACCATTCAGGTCATTGCGATGATCGGTTTTGTAAGCATTGTCTTCTGGTTGATTTCAAATACAATCACCAACCTGAATAATTTGGGGAAACCAGTTGAGTTCGGTTTTCTTTTTGAGCCGTCTAGCTATGATATCAACCAAAGGTTGGTTGAATATAACTCGCGCGACTCGCATCTACGAGCCTCTTTTGTCGGTGTATTAAATACTCTGGTTGTGGCGTTCTTAGGGTGCATAACCGCGACAATTATTGGCGTTTTTGTGGGCATTGCTCGCCTTTCAAAAAACTGGTTTGTTTCTAGGATTATGACCGTTTACGTCGAAGCCTTCAGGAATGTCCCTGTTTTGCTGTGGATTGTTCTTGCGATGGCAATCCTAATCGAAGGCTTACCCGCGCCGAAAGCCTTCCGAGGTGAAAATGCCACAGCTTCTTTGAATTTGTTTGACAGTGTCGCGCTCACCAATCGAGGTGTATACGTTCCTGAACCGCTATTTTCAAACGGCATAGGTGATGTGGCCCTCTTTGGCCAATCCAGTTTGCGGTTCAGCGTTAGTCTTGACCTTATCCTAATAATTGCGGTTCTTATCGCATCTTTTTATGTGTCGGCTTTGATTAAAAAGCGTGCAAATAGGATCCAAGACGCTACGGGCGATAGACCGACCACTTGGTATCTAAGGCTTGGTGTCACTGTTTTACCAATTGCAATTGTTCTATGGATGCTTGGGTTTCATTTGGGATACCCTGAACTTAAAGGCTTTAATTTCAAGGGTGGAACCCACCTTCGCAACTCACTGATTGCCCTTTGGCTGGCATTGTCGTTGTACACTGCCGCGTTTATCGCCGAAATCGTCAGAGGTGGCATCTTGGCAATCTCACGGGGGCAGACAGAAGCGGCGGCCTCGTTGGGACTGCGCCCCAATCGCATTATGAATCTTGTAATTTTGCCGCAAGCATTGCGTGTGATTATACCGCCACTTATCTCAAACTACCTCAATCTGACAAAAAACTCATCTCTTGCGATTGCTGTTGGCTATATGGATGTAACCGGAACGCTCGGTGGCATCACCTTGAACCAAACAGGGCGAGAATTGGAATGTATCCTGCTTTTGATGTTGGTTTATCTTACGATATCATTGTCCATCTCGGCGGTGATGAACTGGTATAACAATAGCGTTAAATTGGTGGAGCGGTGATATGAGTAATCAAGCTTTTGTTAGGCGTGAAATAATAGAAGAGCAAACACCTCCACTAACGGCTTTTGGATTGGTGGGTTGGTTGAGAGAGAACCTGTTTTCAAACTGGTTTAACGCGATTTTGACCTTTATTTCACTTTATTTCATCTGGTATGTCCTTTCGGGTGTTGTGCCTTGGATATTCCTTTCTGTATGGAATGCCGGTTCACTGTCAGAGTGCCGCGAAATAGCAAGTGCAACTTGGGGTGGAACCCATGGGCATGCCTGTTGGGCTGTGATCAACGATCGCTGGATTCAACTCTTGTTCGGCTTTTATCCATCTCATCTCTATTGGCGACCAATTTTAGCTTTCGTTTTATTGCTGATTTCGCTTGCGCCGATACTGTTTACCGGCGCGCCAAAGAAGATTTTTTATCTTACTGCAGTGTACCCCTTTGTGTTGCCTTGGTTAATGTGGGGTGGATCCGTGTGGGCATCTGTGTCGGCTCTTTTAGGGTTCGTCGTTGGATATGCCATCATTCGCTACACATCTGAAATTTTGGGACAGTTGGCCGCAGTTATCCTGTCGATTATCGGTGCGGTGGTTTGGTGGTTATATATTGGGCCCTTACTTCTCTCGCAGGGATTAGGAGCGATCTTGCCCCTTGCTTTGGAACCAGTCATCAGCCGATATTTTGGTGGGTTTATGCTGGCTATTCTAATTGGTGTGGTTGCGATCGGGTGCTCTTTGCCAATAGGGATTGTGCTTGCTTTGGGACGCCAGTCTGACCTGTTGATCTTGAAAACAATTTCAGTTTGGTTCATTGAGTTTATTCGCGGAGTTCCATTGATCACACTGCTGTTTGTTGCCTCGACTTTGCTGAATATATTCATGCCGCCGGGAACTAATTTTGATATTATCCTCAGGGTTATGATTATGGTAACACTTTTTGCATCAGCCTATATGGCCGAAGTCATCCGAGGGGGGCTTGCAGCTTTACCCCGAGGGCAATTTGAAGGGGCTGACAGCCTTGGTTTGAACTACTGGCAAGCGCAACGGCTTATCATTATGCCGCAAGCTCTCAAGATTTCTATCCCAGGCATCGTAAGCACCTTTATTGGCGTCTTTAAAGATACCACTCTGGTTTCAATTATCGGATTGATGGATCCGTTGGGGTTATCTCAAGGTATCCGCGCCAATGCTGAATGGAATGGTATTTACTGGGAACTGTTCGCATTTATTGCGTTCCTGTTCTTCATAGTATGCTTTTCAATGTCCCGTTACTCAATGTATCTAGAGCGCAAGCTCCAAACAGACCACCGCTAAGGAGATCAAGAAATGTCTGATCTAGCAATTGATCGTGAAGTTGACCGCAGCCAGATGCAAGTGTACGACGAGGAAGCGATCCAGATTACAGAAATGAACAAATGGTTTGGCACATTCCATGTTCTTCGCGATATTAACCTCACCGTTAACAAAGGTGAGCGTATCGTGGTCTGTGGGCCATCAGGCTCTGGAAAGTCAACTTTAATCCGCTGTATTAACGCTCTTGAAGAGCATCAGCGTGGCCAGATTATTGTTGATGGTACCGTGCTTTCTTCTGATTTGAAGAATGTTGATAAAATTCGCTCAGAAGTGGGTATGGTTTTTCAACACTTCAATCTTTTCCCGCACCTTACAATTTTGGAAAACTGTACCTTGGCTCCGATTTGGGTGCGTAAGACACCTAAAAAAGAAGCTGAAGAAACTGCAATGCACTTTCTTGAAAAGGTCAAAATTCCAGAGCAGGCTTTAAAATATCCTGGCCAACTTTCAGGTGGCCAGCAACAGCGTGTTGCGATTGCCCGCTCGCTTTGTATGCGCCCTCGGATTATGCTTTTTGACGAACCGACTTCAGCGCTTGATCCAGAAATGATCAAAGAGGTTCTCGATACGATGATCGAGTTGGCTCAGGATGGTATGACGATGCTTTGCGTCACCCACGAAATGGGGTTCGCGAGACAGGTTGCCAACCGCGTTATTTTTATGGACCAAGGTCAAATTGTCGAGCAAAACGAACCAGAAGAGTTCTTTAACAATCCACAATCTGATCGCACTAAACTGTTCTTAAGTCAGATATTGGGCCACTAATACAATTCCCTGAGCCATATTAAAAAAATGGCTTAGGGAAATATTCCAACTTAAAATGGATGTCTTCATTCATGCCAGTTGGCACGAACGTTTCCTAAAATAAGTTGCAAATTCTGTTTGCGGGAAAACCCTTTCTTCTTATTTGCATCCTACAGCCAGACTGTTCTTCGGAGGTACTGTCGTCTGTACGATTGAGCTAATTGATAATGCTATTCACCTA
>CABZJG010000117.1 GCA_902525995.1 Paracoccaceae bacterium
TTTGGCTTTTTGAATTATGGGATTATGACGCCTATGATGCCCTACCATAAGCGGTACGTCTGATTCTTCGGAGAGTTGAACTAACGATTGTGCTTCGCGAGCCGAGGTGGCCAGAGGCTTCTCGACCATAACCGGAATTTTCTTTTTGATACATTCCAAACCCTGATCGACGTGTAATAATGTAGGCGTTGCAATAATAATTCCGTCTGGACTTTCATCAGCGTGCATATCACTGAGTGTTTCATACCATGGTAGACCAAGAGATCGGGCATACTCACGACCATCCGAACTTGGATCAACCACAGCAACAAGATCAGCATGATCTACGTGACCTATGGCCTCTGCATGACGCTTCCCAACAAGCCCCATGCCAACGATCGCTAAGCCGGTCTTCACGTGTTTAACGGTTCTTTTTGATTGTGAATTTGACTGCACGGCTTCTACCATTATTTTTCATCCAAGTGTGTGTCATCTGGAAGAGCGTTGGGGCATCTCGAACAGAATCTGATGAACGACATAGACCCGTAGACCCTAAAACGTAAAACTGACATTGACAAGAATATATGGTGATTTAATTTTTAACATATGAAACAGTTTGTTGATATATCTCTGATAAAGTGATAATTCTTTGTAAACTATAGAAACATCAGGTGAAACTTCATATGGCCAAACATCAGAATACGGTCGGCACCTCTACCTATGAAAAAATAAAAAGAGATATCATTTATGGTGCTTTGGCTCCGGGCGTTAAGCTTAAGCTAGATACGCTAAAGCACCGCTATGCTGCCAGCGTTTCAACATTGAGAGAAACTTTAAACAGACTGGCAAGTGAGGGGTTCGTTGCAGCAGAAGAGCAGCGGGGGTTTTTCGTCACTCCTGTGTCGCGTGAAGATATGATCGAAATCACCAATTTACGGATTTTGTTGGAGTGCCATGCTTTGGCAATATCAGTCCAGAACGGTGATACAGATTGGGAAGGTAATCTCGTCGCCGCACATCATAAATTACACCTGATGGAAAAGCGAATGCTAGCAGGGGACGATTCAGAGAAAGAAACTTGGAAACGCTATGACTGGGAATTCCATCAGGCTTTGATCCAAGCGTGTAACTCTAGAAACCTGTTAAGTTTGCATGCAACAATTTACGATAAGTATCTGCGTTATCAAATGCTGGTTCTTACCTACCGGGGAGAAGAGGCGGTAAAGGAACATAAAAATATATTTGAAGCGGCGTTGGAGCGCGACTCAGCCAGTGCTGTCAAGCAGCTCGAAGATCATATTCGACGAGGCGTTGAGCACACGCTTGCTGTTATGTGATGTAAGTTTATGAAAATGGCCCGGCAACCACTTACAATTGCCGGGCCATATCTAGAAAATTTGATTGATCAACTAAACTTAAATTAAGCTGAACGATAGAGCTTAGTCATCGAAAACTCACGGTGACCTAAGGCTTCGGCTGCAGTAAGACGTCCATTTGCAGTCCGCCTGATCATTTCAATCAAACTGTCACCTGCTTGGTCAATTGTCATTTCCCGTGTCAAAACGCCTGTGACATCGACATCAATATGCTCTGCCATAGTGCGCAGGGTGCGTGGGTTACCGGAAATCTTGATCACCGGAACAATAGGGTTGCCTACCACATTGCCTTGGCCTGTCGGGAAGGTATGGATAACATAGCCACCGGCAGCCATGAGTGTCACACACTCTGCCGCGGCTGAAGAGCTATCCATAAAATATAGACCCGGGCCTTTTTCAGGTGCTTCTGCTGGCCCCATCGCATCAATATAAGTCGAAGTACGACCAATTTTTTCAAGATTGCCCAGAGCCTTTTCTTCGATGGTTGTTAAGCCGCCAAGTATATTCCCTTTGGTCGGCTGGCTGTCAGACAAATCATCAGTTTGATGCGCAAAAATAACATCGTCCTGATAGGCCTGCCAGATTTGCTTGAACTTAGCAGCGGCCTCTGGATTAGCAGCACGCTTTTCGCAAATATGCTCGGCGCCCGTAATTTCGGACGTCTCCCCAAAGCAGCCATAAAGCCCGTGTGGAAGAAGTTTGTCGTACATATTTCCAACAGTGGGGCAGGATGACAAACCTGTAGTGGTATCGCTTTCTCCACATTTTGTAGAAACCCAAAGTTCAGAAAGGCCGCACTCTTCTTTTTGAAGTTCGGATGCCCAATGAACAAATTCCTTGGCTTTCCAGCTGGCTTGCCGAATGGTTTCGAAATCACCTTTTTGTTCGATCGAAAACCCTTCAACAGGCTTGCCGGTTTTGGCGATACCATCGACGATAACTTTGGTCCATTCGGGCTCAATACCAATCACAATAACAGCTGCTACATTCGGGTTTGCGCCAGTTCCAATGATAGTGCGAAAATGCAGATCAAGATCTTCGCCAAATTGCAAGCGCCCGTAGGCATGTGGAAGAGCCATTGTTCCTTTGACATTATTGGCAACAGCTTCGCAGGCCGCATTGGAAATGTCATCAACTGGAAGAATCACAACGTGGTTCCGAACCCCTACGCGGCCATTTTCGCGGCGCCATGCGTTGATTGATTGATTGGAAAAGTCTAGTGCCATTGGAGCTACCACCGTTTTGTTTTGCAGTTATGAGTATGTAAATGATCGCCCACCTCCGCAGAACCAACCATTTTTCCGATATCTTCACCGTATTTGAAAACAGTGTCGCCTTCTTTCAAAGGCTTAAGTGCCACTTTATGCCCAATTGGAATGTCTGCATTTGCGGTAAGCTTAAAGTCAGAATTATCATGCGTAACCACACATAACATTTCTGTTCCAGCCGTCAGGCCTTCAACGACTACGACACCTACATTGTCTTTGTGGTCATGGACCAACAGTTGAGGAATTGCCAAAATATCACTCCTTGATGTATTTTGATTGACTAACATCTATTGATATCACACTGATATATTCTTATACAAGATCTAAAGAATTGAATTCTTGAAGGTCAGTCAGGATCATGTATTTTGTTCATCAAAAAGAGGTCGAATGAGCAGTTTATCCGAACAAGCTTTACCGCTCTACCAGCGGGTACATGACGCCGTTATGGCACGCATTGTTTCAGGTGATCTGACGCCGGGTGCAATGTTGCCAAGCGAATTTGATCTGGCTGCACAATATAGCGTGAGCCAAGGCACCGCGCGAAAAGCTCTAAACAAGCTTGAGCAATCTGGTCTGGTTGAAAGGCATCAGGGCAAAGGGACATTTGTTGCGACTACCACTCCGGAAACATCCTTATTTCACTTTTTCCGCCTGCGTCATCAAGATGAATCTCAGGCAATCCCTCAGCCATTTTCTGAAACTATTCGAAGACGGGCCGCAAACGCCAAAGAGGCGCAAGTCTTAAGTTTGGAAGCCCGCGGCGCAGTATTTGAAATTGCTCGGGTGAGGTGCATCAAAAAAACAAAGGTTTGTCATGAAACTTCTGTCCTAAATGCCGATCTTTTTCCGGGTTTGAAAGAACGTAGCCCACTGCCGAATGCATTATACCCTCTTTATCAACGCAGTTATGGGGTCACTATTGTGCGTGCAGATGAGCAATTAAGAGCGATGGAAGCAACATCCAGTATCGCAAATATGCTGGCGGTGTCTGAAGCTACCCCCGTATTGGAGGTTGAGCGAAGGGCATTTGATATTGTTGGAAGAGTCGTTGAACTGCGGTTCAGCTTTTACCTAACTTCCCAACTGCATTATTCAGTTTCTTTGAGATAACCTTTTGAAATTGGCAGGATATTGGAATAATGGGTTCGGTGAAACTTTTTTGACCGAAAGCCTGCGCTAAATTCTAATAGGATCAAACACCTTGTGGTCTTTTCATATCGGGCCTTGAAGACATAAACTTGAACTTTTCATGCAGTTGCAAAATGATGAGCTCTCTTTGAGAAAGACCATAAGGATCGATTTCAAACTTGGATTGAAGCTCAGGGTTTCCCCAAATAATCTGAATAACTTCACTGTCTGTCATACTAAACATCTCCTCTGCTAGTAAAACGGCAGAAGAATTAAATAGTTTACCCAAACAGGTCCAAAAAATTATAGTTAGACGGGCCGCTAAAAAATTAGTCTAAGACACTCATTTATCCCAAATCATTGCAAAACCTTCGAGTAAATAGTCCTCGCAAATTGTGGGTGTGACCTTGCGATAATCATCTAGGCTTTCAATTTCTGGTCGTGCCTTTCTAAACTTTTCCAAATAGGCGCTTGCGTCGGATAAATTACCAAGATGTGCGGAAATACTGGCTCTAAATCCATCAAGCCGGCTATGATGTTTCCGGTCGCTTAAAATATTAGACCAATTCATGGCTTCTTCTGAGTTTCGCATAGCCATGTATAAAATCGGGAAAAACCCTTCATACCCAGAACGTTCTATCGGGTTTAACTCAATGGCTCTTTTGATAAGTGCTTCGGATTCTTCGTAGCGGCCCTCATTGATAATCGCCAAGCCATAATCAAAATTGGTTTCCGCATGACTTGGGTTTAAATCAAGGGCTTCTTTCGCGTATTTAACCCTTTGTACAAAATCCTTTTTCAAATTGAAGGATCTGCTGTACGAAATGACGGCTTCAGGGTTGTTTCGATCAAGAGCATAAGATTTCTCTGCAAGACTATGGAAAAGCGCCTCATTCTCTTGTCTATTTGAACTAAATTCAGGGTTGAAAACACGCCCATACATAAGCCGACATTTGAGAACATAAGCGTCACAAAGCAACGGATCCTTTGCAATTGCTTCATCGCACAGCTCCATAATAGAGTCTGCCATTTCATCAAAAAAATCTTGGGGTCGCCCCTGATTGTATATTGAAAGAGCTTTAAGATAGCTATCCCATGCGGAAAAAGAAGTCCTCGGTTTGGACTGAACACGTTCTTGCTCTTTCATCTTTAAAGCGGGTGTTATGAGCGCTGCAACTTCTTACGATACCTCATCTTGGACTTCAAAAATATCCTCTAGGGATCTGTCCCATCTTTTTGACCAAACCTGTTGGCCGTCCTTCGTATCAACAAGACTTGCCGTTATTCTGACTTTGTTGCCACCTTTGCGGATACTACCCTCGACTATATAATCTGCCCCTAATTGCTTCGCTATATAAGAATACTTAAGGTCCATACCCTTAAAGCTAAACGAAGAGCTTCTGGAGATAACTGGAAAGGATTTCCATGACGAAAGATTTCCAATAATATCTTCGGTCACACCATCCGCAAAATACTCTTGTTCTTCATCATTGCTCATATTTTTAAACGGAAGCACAGCGATCGTCGGCGGCGCGCTTTCATCTTTTGTAGGGCTTTCAATGTCCTTTTCAGAGGACCGACTTTCAACGCCTTCCATTGCTATATCAAAAGCGTGCACAACTGTATTTTTTACCTTTTGATCTCCTAAATCTGCAAAGGTAAAATCAACTTTCTGGCTGACAAAATCATGTATGGACTTGGATAAAGAAACACCTTCAGGTTGGCAGAGTGCTTCTAAACGCGCGGCGACATTCACCCCATCACCGTAAAGATTTGATCCCTCAACAATTACATCGCCCATATTCAATCCAACTCTGAACCGCATTTGGGCTTCCTCTTGAACGGAAGCATTACGTTCTTTGATCAATTTTTGAAACTCAGTGGCACAAATCACAGCCGATACGGCACTTTGGAATTCGGCCAATACGGAATCGCCTGCAGTATTAAATATACGCCCTCCGTGCTCTTCGAATAGGTTGTCTAGGATTTCTCGACATAATCGAAGACTCTTTAAGGTTTGATCTTCGTTTTTTGCCATCATTTTGCTGAACCCTACGGCATCAGCCACAAAAATAACGGCAATTTTACGTACAATTTTATCATTTGG
>CABZJG010000118.1 GCA_902525995.1 Paracoccaceae bacterium
GACGGCGCAGGCCATTGCACTGTCGAGGACTGTGCCATACCAGCCGCCATGTACGCTGCCCATCGGGTTAAGAACAGTACTGTCCGGCGTACTGCGAAAAACCACCCGTCCCTCCGTCACTGCATACATTTTATACTTCATTAATGTACCGATGCTTGGCGGGGCAAACCGGCCCGTTAAGATGCCGTTTATTTGCTCAAATCCGGTTAGAGACAGGGCCTCTTGCGTCGTCATTGCAGGGGGCATTGCATCAATTTCGTTACTCATTTTGCTCTTTACCTCTTTAAAATTGGACTATGCCGTTGCCGTGACCACATGGATGGTTGCCGGATAGCGGGTGATGCCGCCGCTTCTTTTGGCTGCAGACAACCGCACAAAATCCTCTTGCACGCTATGCACCTGCGCCTTGCTTGGCTCGGCTTCGAAAAGCATGCGCGCACCAGCACCTATTTTCATCATCAAGGCGGCATCCTCTTGCGGGCTTTGTCGGGTGTCCAGCGTGGTTTGCCGGGTT
The DNA here is from genome assembly GCA_902525995.1 of Paracoccaceae bacterium. Classification (GTDB taxonomy): domain Bacteria; phylum Pseudomonadota; class Alphaproteobacteria; order Rhodobacterales; family Rhodobacteraceae; genus CABZJG01. Next base: position 515 of record CABZJG010000118.1, read on the forward strand.
ACAATCTCGGTCGCCTGATACCCTGCCCTTTGCAAAATATCCGACAGATAATCACGGTTGCCAAACGCCATTGGCCCCGGCGCGGTGCCGGGCGCAATAACAGGTGCATTGGTGTGCCTGCTCACCACTTCCATTGGTTCAAGAAAAAACGGATTATCCTGCAAAGGTGCCCAACAGACAAAGACAAGCTTTGATCTGGGGACTAAAGCTGCGCGAAGGTTGGCAAAGGCTTTTACAGGGTCGGCAAAAAACATCACCCCGAAGCGGGAAAATGCACCATCAAAACCGGCCGGTTCAAACTGATAGGATTGGGCATCCGCCCATGTAAATGTCACATTCTCCACTGCGCTGGCTTTTTCGCGCGCCAGGCCGAGCAGCGCATCTGAGATGTCTATTCCAGTGACCGTGCCGCGCCCAGATAGTGATTTTGCCATCCGCAGCGTGGTGGCACCTGCCCCGCAGCCGATATCCAAGACGTTGCTGAGGTTTGGCGCATCAAGGCTGGCAAATAAAATATCCGAGATGTTCTGAAACCTGTTGTTCATCTCGTGGTCGTGTAAAACCCATGAGCGACCGGGTTTTTCATTCCAGTACTTTCCCTGATCTTCATTTTCGCCATAAACTGACATACTACCCCCCATTTAACTTACGCACCTGATCAAATACGGACTGGCCATGGTGGTCAAAATCATCGACACCAGAAAACGAACAAACCCCACAAAAGTAAACTTGAAAATAGCCCGCTGCGCATTGCCACAAGCTTAGATGAATTTAAAAACTCATTCATTACAGTGCCTTAATGACACTACATGGCGATTGTTAAATCGCTCGACGTTGCGTCACAGTGCGCAGCTTAAGGCTAATCCTTGGCGGCCTGGCCGCGTCCAAAGTCTGGCGCATCTGTATCTTGACCCGCTTCGATGATGCCGCGGCGAATTTGCCGCGTGCGGGTGAAATAGTCGTGCAGATGCGTGCCGTCACCGCGCCGGATCGCCCGCTGCAGGGCGAACAGCTCTTCGGTAAAGCGGCCAAGAATTTCCAATGTAGCGTCCTTGTTGGCCAAAAACACATCCCGCCACATGGTGGGGTCCGAGGCGGCGATACGGGTAAAATCACGAAATCCGGCCGCCGAGTATTGGATCACTTCGCTATCGGTCACACGGCTAAGATCATCGGCCACACCGACCATGGTATAGGCGATCAAATGCGGTGCGTGGCTGGTCACGGATAGCACAAGATCATGGTGATCGGGATCCATGCGCTCTACTTTTGCACCCATGCCTTGCCACAGCTGCTGCAAAGCCACGATGGCTTGTTCATCTGCGCCATTATCAGGCACCAGAAGGCACCAGCGGTTGTCAAACAGGCTTTCAAATCCACTTTCTGGCCCGGAATGTTCGGTGCCGGCAAGTGGGTGCGCTGGTATAAAGTGGACACCGGATGGAATATGCGGGGCCACAGCATCAATCACCGCGCGTTTGACCGAGCCCACATCACTCACAGTTGCGCCGGGTTTTAAAGCCGGGGCCAAATCGGCGGCCACCTGCCCCATGGCCCCCACGGGCACACAAAGCACCACCAAATCGGCGCCTTCGACGGCCTCGCGCGCGCTGTCGCACACGCGGTCGCACAGCCCGATACGGCGCGCTGTATCGCGGGTTTCTTGTGATCTTGCATAGCCAGTTACTTCGACGGCCAGCCCAGCACGCTTGATCGCCCAAAACATGGACGACGCAATAAGCCCAAGCCCGATGAGGGCAACACGGTCATAAACCTGGCTCATTTCACACCTGCCTTAAACTGTCCAACTGCATGGGCCACACGGCGGCACGCGCTTTCATCACCCACAGAAATGCGCAGACAATCGGGCAGATTATAGCCCGCAACACGGCGCACAATCAGACCTTGTGATTTAAGGTAGTCATCACAGGCTTCAGCTTGCGATTGCGAGGCAAATCGCGCCAGAATGAAATTGGTCATCGAAGGATCAGACGGCACACCGTGTTCGGCCAAAGCAATCGACAGCCAGTCACGCAACCGATTGTTGTCACGTCTGCATTTATCGGCATAGTCTTGGTCTTTGACCGCGGCTTCGGCCGCGGCAAGCGCAGCAGAAGAGACATTAAATGGCCCGCGCACCCGGTTTAAAGTATCAATCACCGGCCGCGGCCCATACCCCCAGCCAACCCGCAATCCGCCAAGACCGTAGAGCTTGGAAAATGTGCGTGTCATGATAACATTTGTGCGGTTTTCAACCAAGCTGGCACCACCGTCAAAGCCTTCAATATATTCGGCATAGGCTCCATCAAGAACCAAGAGTACATGGTTGGGTAAACCCTCTGCCAAACGGTTTATTTCCCCCTCATCAATCATGGTGCCAGTGGGATTATTGGGATTGGCGATAAACACCAGCCGTGTGCGATCCGTGCAAGCAGCCAAAATGGCATCCACATCGGTGATGCGATTACGCTCTTTCACTTCTATCGGGCTTGCGCCGGCGGCGAGCGCGGATATGCGGTACATCGCAAATCCATGCTCGGTATGAATGACTTCATCACCCGGCCCTGCATAGGCTTGGCATAACATATTGATAATTTCATCACTGCCTGTCCCGCAGATGATGTTGTCAGCCTCTAGTTCAAATTGGGCAGCAATCGCATGCCGCAGACCGCTGTGATCACTGGATGGATAAAGGTGCAATTCATGAGAAATTTTGCGAAACGCATCTATTGCTGCCTCGCTCGGTCCGTTGGGGTTTTCATTGGAGCTCAGTTTAACAATATTGCTCACCCCGTCGACATGCGCAGCGCCGCCTTGGTAAAGCTCGATTTGGTCGATCCCGGGTTGTGGTTTGATCTTATCCATTTGCATTACTCCAACTTGGGTTTCTTCTTAGCGGCGGTGGAGTGCCATGACCAGAGGGAAACGAAAAAGGCCGTGGCGGTTTCCCGTCACGGCCTTTGCTGTTTGATCTAAACTTTGCTTAGTTCTGAGCGTAGTATTCGATGACGAGATTTGGTTCCATCATCACCGGATATGGTACATCGCCAAGTCCTGGTGTGCGGACAAATGTTGCTGCCATTTTCGAATGGTCTGCAGTGATGTAATCTGGCACATCACGCTCGGTCAGCTGTACGGCCTCAAGCACCACAACGATCTGTTTTGATTTTTCGCGTATTTCGATCACGTCACCTTCTTTGACGCGGTAAGACGGGATGTTCACCCGCTTGCCGTTCACAGTGACATGGCCGTGGTTCACAAACTGACGCGCGGCAAACATTGTGGCCACAAACTTGGCACGGTAGACAACCGCGTCCAGTCGGCGCTCAAGCAGACCGATCAGGTTTTCGCCGGTATCACCACGGATACGCTCGGCTTCTGCATAGATGCGGCGGAATTGTTTTTCAGTCAGATCGCCGTAATAGCCTTTGAGCTTTTGCTTGGCGCGCAGCTGCAGGCCAAAGTCCGAAAGTTTTGCCTTGCGGCGCTGGCCATGATGGCCCGGACCATATTCGCGGCGGTTGACCGGTGATTTGGGACGACCCCAGATGTTTTCGCCCATCCGGCGATCGATTTTATACTTGGCAGACGTGCGTTTGGTCACGGCTGATCTCCTTCTTTAATGTTATGTCCCCTTGGTCACACTTTGAAGGGCGTTGTCCTCTGGATTGCTCCTGACAGGCGATCCCTTGCGGGAGCCACCAACACCAATGAAGCCGCGCTTATACACTGGTGAGTGGGGGAGTCAATGCTCCGAAGGAACAAACAAATGTGCTTATTTGAAGGGCTTATCCGCCGGTTTAGCGCACCTGCGCAAAACTGCCGCGATACTGACGTAAAACAGACAGCCCATTTTGCCACTTTTAGCCCCGCAATTCGCGGGCCGGGCAGCCCACCAGATGATCATTGACCATGCCAGAGGCCTGCAGGAAAGCATAGACAATCGTGGGGCCGCAAAACTTAAAGCCAGCCGCTTTTAAATCACGGGAAATCTGTTGTGACAAAGGGGTTTGGGCCGGAACCTCGGATAGGCTGGCCCATGCGTTTATAATTGGCTTGTGATCTACATAGCGCCATAGAAAGTGATCAAATCCTTGGGCGTTTTCGATATTTTGCCAGGCTTTGGCATTGCCTATGGTCGCCTCAATCTTGCCCCGATGGCGAATAATGCCACTGTCCTGCAACAGGTTTTCAACCTGATCGGCGCCCCAATCTGCGATCACATTTGGATCAAAGCCAGCAAACGCCTTTCGAAAATTTTCACGCTTTTTCAATATGGTAATCCAGCTTAGGCCGGCTTGAAAAGCTTCTAGGGTTAACTTTTTCCAAAGCGCGCGGCTGTTGTATTCGGGAACGCCCCATTCCGTGTCGTGATACTCAATATAAAGCGGATCTTGTCCAACCCATCCGCACCGGTTGTCTTTGCTCATGATTATTTGCTCAATTTCGATCCATTAGGGCTTTGTTATTCTATTTTCGGCAGTCTGACCAAATTGATGATGGAGAGGAAAATGAAAATCCGCAACCAAATTGATGTTTTAGCGCATGAGCAAAGCCCGCTAAATCACGCTGTGTCCCAAAGGGATAAAACCAGCGTTTCGATGGTCGATGCGGCTTTGCTGCACGATGAAGCAATGCTGGCCTTTCAGCCCATTGTCACAAGTTCAAAACCTCATACCATTGTTTTTTACGAAGGCTTGATCCGCATTCCCGACCCAACCGGGCGCATAATTCCCGCTGGCGAATTTGTCCACAAGGTCGAAGAGCTTGAAACCGGCCGGCTTATCGATTGCAAAGCTCTGGAAATTGGACTTCGAACGCTGGCACGCCAGCCGCAATTACACCTGTCCATAAATATGTCAGCGCGCTCTATTGGCTATAGTCGCTGGTTGGAAATTCTTGGTAAAGCGCTGCACTATGATTCGACCCTTGGCAGCCGGCTTATTTTGGAAATCACCAAAAGTTCGGCCATGCTTGTGCCCGAGTTGGTGATGAATTTCATGCAAGATATGAACCAGCGGGGCATTCGCTTTGCGCTGGATGATTTTGGTTCGGGGGCAACCTCCTTTCGCTATTTGCGTGATTTTCAATTCGATATTCTCAAAATTGATGGCCAATTCATGCGCGACATAGAAACCAACGCCGACAATCAGTTATTGGTCCAAGCTCTTATTTCTATTGCAGAACATTTTGATATGTTTGCAATTGCAGAAGCTGTTGAAACCGCTCGGTCCAGTGCGTGGCTGTGCAGCACGGGGATAGATTGCCAACAGGGATATTTTTTCGGGGTTCCGACTGTTCATCCGCCTTGGGCGCAGAAACCAAATC
>CABZJG010000119.1 GCA_902525995.1 Paracoccaceae bacterium
ACACCCAATTTATTACACCGCATCTTGCGTCTCTTGGAGCCATAGAAATCACTCGTGAGAACTATTTGAAGCAATTAAGCGATTCCTTAAAGTTAACTGCCGACTTTACTGATCCATCTTACTCAGTCTCGGCTTCAGGTATTGTGCAACGCAGGACCCAGACATCATAGCGTCCATGATCAAGCGAACTTAGCGCAGAGGAAGAGGCAATCATCCACCCCTTAAAAAGTGGTAAAACCTGCTTATTCGAGCGAATAATTATCCGTGCGAACGCATCTCCGGCAGGGTTATCTATAGGGTAACGGCACTCACTTAAAGTTATTACCAAAGTACCCACCTGCATTGTGGTGTCTTGTAAGAGAGTTTGATCTGTAATGGTTCCACTTACTTTATCAAGTGCACGCAATACAGCACCGTCAGCCTGAGCTGTAGCAATTTCAGATTTTGCTGGAAGTGCACTTATTAGCGTAGCAAATAATACCACAGCCAGTCGTGTCATCTTTCCTGCCCGCCAGAGACAAACTTCATTAACAAAGATATCAAGCTCACAGATCCTTGGGTATCAAGAATTTCGTCACCAGAAGCTAGATAATCAAATGATGCACCCGGAATTACTTCGACATAATTACCACCCAACAGTCCCTCAGAAGAAATCACTAAGGCGCTGTCTTCCGGAATTTGTATATCATCCTTCAATGAAATCACAGATACGGCGCGATAGGTATTACTATCCAAATCAATGGCGCTGACAGTTCCAATCTTGACCCCTGCCAGTCGAACATCTGTTCCGACCGTTATTCCTTCGGCTGAGCGAAAAGACGCATGAATGGGATAAGACGGCGGCGAGCTTGAAAGCCCCGTGCTTTGAAATACAAAAATTGAAAATCCAACCGCAAGAGCGAGTACCAAACCGCCAACGGCCACTTCTGTGGTGTTTTCAGACATGACTCACATCCTATTCAGGTTGCCAAGCCTCATAATCCGAGCGTGCTTGTGGGTTTGCCCTTCTGATTGACCCATTTGGCGCATAAGCCGCTGCAGTTCCCGTAAGATTTTCCTGATGCGGCTTTTCCCACGATTTCCGAGCGAGAGGTTGCACATTTGGCGGCTCATCCCATGTATGGTGCAACCAGCCATGCCAATCTGGACTGACCCGACTTGCCTCACTATCGCCGTTAAAAATAACCCAACGACGTTGATCATCAGAGGTTCGATAATAGGTATTGCCACTAGTGTCTTGACCTACTTTCACACCTTTACGCCAGGTAAAAAATTGGGTGTTTAGCGTTTGACCATTCCACCAAGTCACAGCCCGCACCAAAGTGTTAAAGATACCCATTAAATTCTCCGAATTGGTCTGAGCTTTCTATGCACTAAAATAAACCATAGGTCTAGTCTAGCAATCACTACCACATGTCAAAGACATCACCTTACGAACGTTCAACCAGCCGAAGCAGGCTCCTTTTTTGTGTCAGAATAAATCATCAACGGCGCAGCTTCTGCAGTGACCGCCTCTTCATTCACAACAACCTCTTGCACTTCGTCCTGCCCTGGCAGATCAAACATTGTGTTGAGCAAAATATCTTCCAAAATGGATCGAAGCCCTCTTGCCCCAGTTTTTCGCTCGATTGCTCTTTTTGCAATCGCCTGAAGTGCCTCATCCGTGAAACTAAGTGCGGTATCCTCTAGCTCAAACAAACGCTGATATTGTTTCACCAGCGCATTTTTAGGCTGTGTCAAAATTGTTACGAGCGCTTCTTCGTCAAGATCTTCTAAGGTCGCAAGAACTGGTAACCGCCCAACGAACTCTGGGATTAAGCCAAACTTTAACAAGTCTTCTGGCTCCAAATCTTGAAAAATCTCGCCTACACCACGGTCATCATTATCACGAACATCAGCGCCGAATCCCATAGCACTGCCTTTTCCCCGTTGCGCTATAATTTTATCAAGACCCGCGAAGGCTCCACCACAGATAAATAATATGTTGGTGGTATCGACCTGAAGAAATTCTTGCTGTGGATGCTTCCGGCCGCCTTGGGGCGGCACACTGGCGACAGTGCCTTCCATTAATTTCAAAAGCGCCTGCTGAACACCCTCGCCTGAAACATCACGCGTTATCGATGGGTTTTCTGATTTTCGGGTAATTTTATCCACTTCATCAATATAAACGATACCGCGCTGAGCGCGTTCAACATTATACTCTGATGCTTGTAAAAGCTTGAGGATTATATTTTCAACATCCTCGCCAACGTAGCCGGCTTCAGTCAAAGTAGTTGCATCAGCCATTGTAAAAGGCACATCTAATATTCTAGCAAGTGTCTGAGCTAAAAGAGTTTTCCCGCAGCCGGTTGGGCCAATCAATAAAATATTTGATTTTGAAAGCTCGATATCGCCTGACTTTGCGGCGTGATTTAACCGTTTGTAGTGGTTGTGAACAGCAACCGACAAGACACGTTTCGCAAATGACTGGCCAATCACATAGTCATCTAGAACATCACAAATCTCCCGAGGCGTGGGGACACCTTCAGACGACTTAAGCCCAGAGCCTTTTGTTTCCTCGCGAATAATGTCCATGCAAAGCTCAACGCATTCATCGCAGATGAAAACAGTCGGACCTGCAATAAGTTTACGAACTTCATGCTGACTTTTACCGCAAAAGCTGCAATAAAGAGTGTTTTTGCTTTCACCGCTCGAATTTGTTGCCATTGTCTACCTCTCGGCTTCCCTGCTCTTAGAAAAGCCCTTTTTGATATACCCCTATTCACCAGCTTAAGACAGGCGCCAAGGCTCTACAATGGCAAAATGATGCATTACCTCGGAGAGCAACGATGCGCGCTGGTTTTCTTAGGCCTTATTCGTCGTCCCCTTTTTCGCGGTTCGTGACTATTTCATCTATTAAACCCCAGTCCTTCGCGTCATCTGGAGACATAAAGTTATCCCGTTCAAGCGCGGCTTCCACTTTGTCTAAGCTCTGCCCGGTATGGTGTACATAAATTTCATTCAGCCGTTTCTTGAGCTTTAAAGTTTCCTCAGCATGGATCATGATATCTGTAGCTTGACCTTGGTAACCGCCCGAGGGTTGGTGCACCATGATACGGCTATTAGGAAGCGAAAATCTCATCCCTTGTTCGCCAGCTGTTAAAAGCAATGAACCCATTGAAGCAGCCTGACCAATCACAAGCGTTGATACTTTGGGCTTGATATATTGCATCGTGTCATAAATCGACAAACCACTGGTTACTACACCGCCCGGGCTGTTGATATACATACTGATTTCTTTTGAAGGGTTCTCAGCTTCAAGATGCAGCAATTGTGCAACGATCAAGCTCGACATTCCGTCATGCACAGGCCCATTAACAAAGATAATTCGCTCTTTGAGCAACCGAGAAAAAATATCGTATGCGCGCTCACCGCGGCTGGTCTGCTCGACCACCATTGGGACCAAAGTATTCATGTAGAAGTCGTGAGGATCTTTCATTATGCCCTGCCTATCCGTAATTGTCCAAATTCGTCCAACTTATTACTGGTAGTCTTAGTATTGCTACATCTTGACGGCAATAGCTCGCGACAAATTTGCTACCTGATGGTGAACTAATCTTTCAAAGCCGGCATTTCAAGCACTCCAGCCCTCGGCTTGCAGCTATTGACCAAAGCTATGACGGGTATTTCAACATTCACTTTTGAAAACCATGTGATTATAATGGTGCAGAACCGAGGTAGGTGGCTTTCTGTGGATCGTGAACGTTTTATTCAAAAGGGCGCAGCGCGGCTTGACTTAAAACAGAATACTAAGACGCGTGAATTTTACTTTGTGCTTTTACCTAAACTCACAATGTTGGCCTTCAGCGCAGCCGTAGAACCGCTACGTATCGCCAACCAGCTTACCAAAACCGAGCTTTACCGCTGGCACACAATGACGCCCGATGGTGATCCGGTGATCTGTTCAAATGGTGTAAAGATAACACCCGATATGGCATTGAAATCGCCCCCTCACGGTGCAACATCGTTTATCTGTTCGGGGGTAGAACCACTTTCATCTGCTGGGCCAGAAACCCTCAACTGGATACGCCGCGAAAATCGCATGGGGGCCAATTTGGGTGGCATTTGTACCGGCGCTTTTGCTTTAGCGCGAGCGGGCATTATTGGAAATCGAAACTTTACTGTACACTGGGAAAATCAACCCAGCTTCATTGAAAGCTTTCCGGACTATCTTCCAACGCAAAACCTCTATGAAAAAGACCGCAGGCTGATCACTTGTGGTGGTGGAAGTGCATCCACTGATATGATGCTGGATCTAATAGAAACAGATCATGGCCGTGAAATTGCGATCGTAATTTCAGACATGTGCATTCACAAAAGAGCCAGTAACCGCCAGGCTCCACAAAAATCTTCCATTTCGGTTGCTATCGGGTCCCGAAACCAAAGGCTGCTACACGCCATCCAAGTTATGAACGAAACAGTTGAGGACCCCTTACCGCTTTTAGAACTGTGCGCCACTTTGCAAATTTCTAGGCGTCAACTAGAGCGGTTATTCAGAAAATATACGCAGCAATCTCCAACCCAATTTTATTATGGTTTGCGGCTCGAACGCGCGCATGGCCTTTTGAACGAGACCAATCTAGCAATAACCGAAATTGCAATGGCTACAGGTTTTAACAGCACTTCCCATCTTGCGCGCCATTTCAGAGCAAAATTCGGTGTATCCCCAAAGGCCTTCCGAAAAGGTTGGACAACCCACCCGGAAGTCGCAGGTAGTGATTAAAAAATGGAAAACGTTTGTATTTGCACGAGGTGGCCGTCATTTTGAATGAGTTAGATTTTTCTTTGGGATTGCAAATCAAAGCGCTGCATGCAGACGATCCACATATCTTGCCAATGTATCCACCTCGATATTAACCGCATCACCAAGCTCCATCTGCCCCCAAGTCGTCACCGTTTTTGTGTGGGGAATAAAATTAATACCAAAACAATTCCCATCCACCTTATTGACTGTCAATGACGTACCGTTCAGGGTCACAGAGCCTTTGATAGCAATATATTTTGCCAATTCTTTAGGAGCTTCCAAAAGCACCTCAGTACTGTCGCCAACCACCTCTAACTGGACAATTTGAGCGACGCCGTCCACATGCCCAGACACAATATGGCCGCCTAACTCATCCCCCACTCTTAAAGCACGCTCTAAATTAACATTGCGGCCAACATTCCAGGCCACGCTCTCCCTATTCTGCCCTGGGTATCCAATTATCGTTTTTGAAATTGTTTCAGCACTTATTTCCACCTCAAACCAGTCATCTCCAAGTTCAATGACGGTCAAACAGACCCCATCACAAGCTATCGAAGCACCAAGGGCGATATCCGCTGTTGGGTAAGCAGTTTTGATCCGAGCACGCAAGTCTCCTCGCTGCTCTAACTCGATAATCTCGCCAATATCGGTTACAATACCCGTGAACATTTTAAAAATATCCCCTTTGTTTACTCATTAGTGACGCAATTTTGACCAAATTGACACGTAGCTGCATTTCTTAATCCGGATTGTCTATCTATGGAGCAAATTATTGATATGGACAAGAACCTGAATGGCGCTCGGGTGTTTTTGTTTTTGCAGGGTCCGCATGGGCCGTTTTTTTTACAATTAGCAAGGATGCTTGAGCTAGCTGGTTACTCCTGCTGGCGGGTTGGCTTTAATGCAGCTGATAAGGTTTTCTGGCACCCCCAAAACCGGTTCATTGGCTTTAAGGGGCCGCAGGATGAATGGGCTGAAACATTTGGAAATCTTGTCACTGATAAAAAAATCACCGATTTGGTTCTTTACGGCGACACAAGAGATATA
>CABZJG010000120.1 GCA_902525995.1 Paracoccaceae bacterium
AAACTTAATTAAAAATTGGCGATTGTATATTTGACAAACCCGTTGCAGAAACAGCTATGAGGCGATAGCAACTTAGCCGGTCTCGCCACCACACCAACGATCTCGACTGCTGAGAATGAAGGCAGCTAGCCGGGAAAGGAGGGGATTGCCTCATGGCCGAGAAGTGCGGTTGCAAAACCAAACCGACAGGTCGGAAGACGGTGAAAGTGTCTACGCACAAACGCCGCTCTCTGCGCAAGAACTGTAAATAACAGTTTGAGTATATAAGAAGGTGGTGAGGCCGCTATAGCTTAGCTCTCGCTACCATCTGGCGGCATTGATTCAGACTCAGAGTCTTTTGTCAACTTGCGCTTTACCAGATTGCCCAGCTTTTTGTTGAATTTCGCTTCATCGTCGTCCGCTTCGAGTTCGCGGGCGGCTTCTTTGAAGCGCTCAATCTGAGATTTTTTTTTCATTCATAGCCTAAGCCTTTCAAGTAGTGTCAGCCCATCAATGCACTGAACTGCAACGTTCTGCTGCCGACAAACGAATGAAATTTTCTTTGTGCTCCGCTGTCGCTCATCAGTTACCAGAGTGTGCCCAAAGATTTTTGCGCCAGCGATCAGCCAAGGGTCTGCTGGATCAGGATTGCTTGAGCCTGACAAATCATACAAGAACTCAAACGAGTCTGATATATACCCGACGAAAGCCATGACCCTAGCATCATATTGGTCTATCAACATAGACTGTCTGTGCGGAAAGAAACGCTCTCGAACTTCTGGAAATCGCTTCATCTCATCAAAAACCTGCTCGACTGTCACAATATGTCTAACCTCACAGTGCGGAATCATCGCTGCATAGACCGCTTCTGCGTCGGGCCTATTGGATATGTGAACTAGAGCATCGGTATCCATTAAGTAAGCCAATTAGCCATAGCCCACTTTCATATCTTGATCGTCTATTTGCTTTCTTACTCGATCAAAATGGATTGGCTTTAGAGCCAGAATTTCAGCGGCTTCGGCGACTTGAATGCGGTGCGCTTTCTCGGCAGTAAGGACAGACTTTGTAAACCTATTTCCAAGCTCATTTACTTGTGTATTGACATAGTTGCCCCCGTTTTGCTCTGGGGGCGGAGCAGCCTGCCCTTGCCAAGCCTAGGGCCTCAAAGCGGATAGCGAGCGCTTGCTGGCTTACCTTCAGTCTTCTGGCCCAGTTTCTCACTTCATCCAAGGTCCATTCTTGCGGCTCATTTGGCCAAGCTCCAATCAATTGTCTGATAGTGTCTCTGGGCATCAAAAAGGCCCCAGCAAATTGGTTGCACCAAGCTTCCACCGGATTGCGGTCATTGTGGTCGGATAGCCCCGGCTCACGTAGTAGCAAGTGTGCGTATTCGTGAATCAAAGTGAATGTTCTTGCCGGGTCGAAACGCTCCTTTTTGCTGATTACAATAATTGGCGCTTCACGGTGATCATAGATTGTGAAGCCATGCGCAACGATAACATTGTTGATTTTTGTTCTGGTGGTGGCGTTGTCGAAGTTGACGAAACATTCATTGGCACGAAATACAAAAAAGCAAAACAGCCCGTGGTTACAGCTTGTTGCACGGATGAGTGACGAGTTGCAAGTTGCCCTTACCCATAGCTTTGATCATGCGATAAGCTCGCACTTGGCGCGACCAAGTTCGTTCATCTTGTTCAGAATGTGGGTACCGATCTTTGCCTCTGTTTTCTGGTTTTCAAATTTGCGGGCGCGCATCTTAGGTCCACTGACCATCTTCCAGCGCCCTATTTGTGCCTCAATGCGGCTGCGCTGGTTATAGCCGCTGCTCACTTGCCAATCCATCCGCCCTCGCTGTGCAATCTCTGTGATATGCGTGTTACGCGGGGTGGGATCACGAGCCGCTTTAGGGCTTACAACAGCCGGGATCGGCGGGGGGATAATAATCTGTACGTTTTTACCAAAGCGCGCCATAAGCAAATCACTGGTGGGATCACCATTGTCTTAGCCTCCTAGAACTATGCGCTTATTTAATGGTCACGGGAGGTTTTAAGGATGGCGAGGAAACGGTATTGGGACGAAGATGCTCTAGAGGTTTTGCGTGAGATTGAGGTAGATTTACATGATGGTCTGGATGTTGTGAGTTCCTGCCGTAAGGCTGGGATTTCAGATAAGACCTATTACTACTGGCGCAAGAAGTTTGGCGGTATGGGACGCTCCCAGCTTTCTTAGATGCGTGCTCTTCGTAAACAGAACGAGCGTTTAAAGAAGATCCACACAGAGCTGCAGCTAGACAAGTTGATCTTGAAGGAAAGCCTGGATTACTTAAAGCCGAAGGCCTGACGGTTGATGGGTTGCGTCAGAGGTGGTCGCGGAAATTCGGGCCAGTGTTTAAGGTGGATCGCATGATGAAAGTGACGATCCAAAATGAAGAAACGAAAGAACCATTCACCAGAGTTTAAAGCCAAGGTAGCGCTTGAGGCGATCCGTGAGGAGATGACGCTGGCGGAGCTATCCAAGAAATACGGTGTGCATCCAACGCAGATCGGCACTTGGAAGCGGGCAGCGATAGAGAACATGGCGACGGCATTTACGCGCCGTGGTGTGGCCCCAGAACAGGTTAGCGCCGCAGATGTCGACAAGCTTCACTCGAAGATCGGCCAGTTGGTGGTGGAACGGGATTTTTTAGCCGAAGCCTCGCATCAACTGCTCGGGACGCGAGGCAAAAAATGGTGAGCCGGGATCACGAGTTAAGCCTTCGTAAACAGTGCAAGCTGTTGCAGCTGTCGCAATCGCGGCTTTACTATCAGCCTGTTGGCGAAAGCGCGGAGAACCTGCGTTTTATGGAAATCATCGACAAGCAGTTTCTGGAAACACCGTGGTATGGGTCGCGTCAGATGGCCCGTTTCATGAAACGGCAAGGCCATAAATGCGGTCGTCATCGTGTCCGCAGATTGATGCGTCTGATGCGGTTAGTGCCGATCTATCAGGAGCCCAACACAAGCAAGAAGCACCCGCAACACAAGATCTGGCCATACCTGTTGAGGAACAAGGTCATTGACCGCCCGAACCAAGTCTGGTGCGCAGATATCACCTACATTCCGATGCGGCGCGGGGTCTTGTACCTTGTCGCCATCATGGATTGGCACAGCCGCAAGGTTCTGAGCTGGCGGCTATCGAACAGCATGGACGCAGACTTTTGCGTTGAAGCTCTGAAAGAGGCCATTGCCAAGCACGGTGCGCCAGACATCTTCAACAGCGATCAGGGCAGTCAGTTCACCAGCGGTGCATGGATCGACGTGCTGACAGACGCAAAGATCAAGATCAGCATGGACGGGAAAGGCGCCTGGCACAACAATCGTATGATCGAACGGCTGTGGCGGTCGTTGAAATACGAATGCGTCTGTCTGAATGCCTTTGAAACGGGATCAGAAATGCGGGCTGGGATCGGCAAATGGCTGACCTATTACAACTCCGAACGTCCCCACTCGACCCACGGCATATTGACCCCCGATGAGGCCTATGCCAGCAAGATCCAGCCAATGAAGATAGCAGCCTAAATGAACCCATGATCCATCTTAAAACGGCTGCAAACTGGTCTAAAATCTAGGACCACCTCTGCCAATGGGGAGATCAGGCTGGCATACTGCTGGGCGCACGCCCGTCGTAAGCTGTTTGAGCTGACAAAAAACAGCACGGCACAAATTGCCAATGAAGGGCTGAAGCAGATCACTGCGCTCTATCGTATCGAAAGCCAGATACGTGGTTTGGCTGCCGATGAACGTCTTGCAATACGCAAAGAACAGACAGCACCTAAAGTTGTGGCGTTCAAGATATGGCTGGATCAGGCACGATTGCAGGTCTCAACCAAATCCCCAACAGGGGAAGCCCTCAAATACATCGCAAAATACTGGGATGGCCTGATCCTATTCCTCAACGATGGCCGCATCGAACTTGATACGGATGTTGTTGAACAGCCCCTTTTTTAGGTTTCTTTGAGTTTTGGCGGCTTTTCTCGCCAAGCTTCTACCATCTTGGCATAGGCGGCCTCGGCGTTTGCGACCAGTTCCATTTCTCGGTGTCGCAGTTCCTTGATCCAGTAATCCCGACCGGGTCCTGCTTTTCAATGTGCTTTTGGCGCACCTGCCCGCAATTCCAGCTTGCGCATCTTCATCGCCACAAAGGCAGGGCGTGCCCATTGGTAGGGTTCTTCTTTGGTAAGAAGGTGCCAGATCAGATTTGCGATCTTCCGGGCAGTCGCAACTGCAGCGACGTTTGCCCCTTTCCTGTCTTTGACGCGTAGGAAGAAGGCCCTCAGAGGACCCGGGACGGAAGCTGCGCCCCAGGCGGCTTCGATCAGCATGGTCCGGGCGGTCGCGTTTCCCCTGTTTTGAGATACGCCCATGGATAGCGCCGCGTTCTCCAGACTGGCGCACCCGCGGTGTCAGGCCGAAGTAGCTGGCGAGTTTCTCGGGCGATTGAAAGCGACTGATGTCACCGATTGATGCAATGACGGCTGTTGCGATCACCGAACTGATGCCTACCACGCTCATCAGCTTGCGCGTGCGATCATCGTCAAGCGACATCCGGATCAAAACCTTTTCGAGGTCTTCAAGCTTGGTGGTTAGCCAATCAAGCTCGTCTAAATGACGGCCCAATAGATCACGCTCCTGTTTTGGAAGCGGCACTTTACTAAGCCATTTCCGCCCGCCCTTGCCAAACAGATGCCCAGCATATTTAGGGACAAGATTGGCATGCAGAATGGCTTGAACGCGGCTCTTCACACGACGGATCGAACGCACCGTTGCATCACGCTCTGAGACAAGACGTCGAAGGTGCAGCGTGTCATCGTCAGCCGCCCAAACCTCTGGCAAAAAACCAGCCGCATGCAATTGCGCAAGGATTTTTGCATCTACCTTGTCCGTCTTCACGCGTGCGTGGGCGATCGCCTTTACCTGCAGAGGATTGGCGATAATCACACGGTTCACAAAGGGCGTCAGCAATCTGACAATTGCGGACGTATTTCCAGTAGCCTCAAGGATCACTTCATCCTCTGGCTGCAAACCTTGTCCGAAGGCCACTACGGCGTCATGCTCCATATCGACCCTGAAGCTCTGGATGATCAAAGACGGCAACCTGAGCAAAGCTTCGGTGCACATCCATTCCAATTGATCACATACTGAACTCCTCATTTGTTGTCATAAGGAGTGCACGGGCGTGTACGACATCTACGGATACGCGCTCGCGGCGCAGACGGGCTGGTCGCAGGGGCGGCCAGATAACAACACGAGCTCGCAGCTCATTGTCTAGTCGGCCTGCCCGCTTCTTCGCACTCCGACGCCCCGATCCCGCTAGACCTGCTTACCATGACATTTGTAAAACAAGGGCATAAATCGAAGCGTCTAAGTCACCATGCCCGATAACAACACCGTCGAACGCACTATTCGCCCGATAACCTTGAACCGTAAAAACGCTTTATTTGCAGGACATGAACAAGGCGCACAAAACTGGGCCATCCTTGCGTCAATCATTGAGACATGTAAGCTCAACAAAATTGAACCACACAGCTATTTAACTGCCGTCCTCACCGCTATAGTCAATGGTCATAAACAGAAGGAAATCGACAAGTTGCTACCATAGAATTTTAGAGGCTGAAGCAACGCTTACTGATCTTCACCATCAATCAGGGCCATGTGTTCACGAATTTTAGTGCCCATGCTCGAGTTCGTCTATGTAATAGAATGGCTGGGCGGTCAGAACTGGTTCTCCAGTTACGATGGGGTGGAGCAACATTTCATGTGACAACCCACTGAATCTCAGAATGCGCCGCAAAGGTGTTGCATCCTCAACA
>CABZJG010000121.1 GCA_902525995.1 Paracoccaceae bacterium
CGGCCGCTGACAAAACAGGCCAGATGTTCGGCATGGGTGCCGATATCAGCCACCGTAAAGCTGGGGCCCGAACGGGCACTGTCCAAGCGCCAGGCCATATTTTCATCCTCGCCGCTTAGGTCTATGGCCCAATCCTGAAAATATTCCACATGCACCTGACGCAACTCGCCCAGATCGCCGGCCTCGACCATCGCTTTGGCCTGCCGCACCATCGGATGGCTGGCATAGGCATAGGCCAGCCCGAAAAACACGCCAGACCGTTGCTGCGCGGCTTGCAATTCAGCCACCTCTGACAGCGCGGCGGTCAGAGGTTTTTCGCAGATGATATCAATGCCCTGCTCCATAAAGACCAAGGCCACCGGCGCATGAAGATTGTTTGGCGTGACAATCGCCACCGCATCAATGCCGTCATCGCGCTGGGCTTCGGCTGCCGCCATGGCGCGATAATCGCTATAGCAGCGCTCAGGCGCCAGCTGCCAGCGCGCAGCGCTGGTTTTGGCGCGCTCGGGATTTGAGGACAAAGCCCCCGCCACCACATCCCAGCGGTTCGACAGCCGCGCGCCATTGGCGTGCACTTCGCCAATCAATCCAGTGCCCCCGCCCACAAGTCCAAGCCGCAAACGGCGCTGGTCGGCGAAATATGGTCGAAGCGGTTCTACGGGCATCACGCTCTCCTACATTCAGCGCAGATCGCGCTGGTAAATCCAGTCATGATCCGGATCATTGACAAACCGCCATTTGCGCAGCGGTCCGGCCATCACGTTCAGGTAATACATCTCATAACCATAGGGCGCGCCGCACGGATGATGCCCTTTGGGCACCAGAACCACATCGCCGTCTTTAACGGCCATGGTTTCATCCAAACTGCCATCTTCGGTGTAGACCCGCTGCACCCCAAACCCCTGCGCCGGATTTAGGCGGTGGTAATAGGTTTCCTCAAGATAGGTGATATTGGGATAGTCATCCACGTCATGGCGGTGCGAAGGATAAGACGACCAGTTGCCCTGAGGGGTAAACACCTCGGTCACCAACAGGCTGCTGGCCACATCACGGCCCTCCATGGCGATATTATTGATAAAACGGGTGTTGGCCCCTTGGCCGCGCTGCATGCTTTCGATGCCCTCAGGGCCAAGCCGCGTCACCGGATAATCGCCAATGGCGGGCGCTGCGCAGACCGCAAGAACGCAGTCAGTGGTGGCCTGCGCCGACCAGTCGGTGCGGCCCGGCACATAAAGCGCATGGGGCGGTTTTTTTTCAAACACCGACAGGCGCGCGCCCATTTCGCCAAAGCTCTGCCCACCTGCGGTGATCTCGGCCTTGCCTTCCACCAGCACCAAAATGACTTCGGTCTCTGCGGTATGCTCGGCCACCTGATCGCCGGGTTTCAGACGGTAAAGACCAAAGCCCACATAGGACCACCCGGCCGAGGCCGGCGTGATATCATAAAGCTTGCCATAATCTCCCTTTGGGGTGAGATGAAGATCGCTCATACCGCCGGCTCCGTTTTAATCCATTGCCTTTCAGCAGATGAGGTTTGTATTGCCTCAACGAGGCTTTGAATGCGCCATCCGGCGCGAAAGTTAAAAGGCTCGGGCGCGTCACCAGCGATGGCTTTGGCAAAGCCCGCAATTTCAATTGCCTTAAGATCGTTAAAGCCGATCTGATGCCCCGGCGCGACACAAAACTCACCATAGGGGAAGTGATCCGGCCCCGCTTCGATCCGGCGAAACCCGCGCCGGCCTTTGGCATCTGAAGAGCTGAAAAAATGCAGCTCGTTAAAGCGCTCTTGGGAAAAATGCAGCGCTCCTTTTGAGCCATAGACCTCAAAGTCATGCTGCATGGTGCGGCCGCTTGCGCACCAGTTGGCCTCAATGCTGCCGCTGACGCCACTGGCAAATTTCACGATGCTCTGGGTGGTATCATCCACAGTTATATCGCGCAGGTTACCCGCGCTGTCGCGCCGTGTGGGGATCAAGGTCTGGCAATGGCCAAACACCGATGCAATCGGGCCAAGCAAAAACTCGGCCGTGGCCAGCGCATGGCTGCCAATATCCGCCAGCGCGCCGCCGCCTGCCGGATCATGACGAAAACTATAAGGCGCGGCGGGATCGGCCATGTAATCTTCAGCATGGACACCCCGATAGGAATAGATTTCACCAAGCTCGCCCTCGGCAATCATTTGCCGCGCCAGTGCCAGCATCGGGTTCATCAGGTAATTGAAACCCACCTGTGTTTTGACCCCTGCGGCCTCGGCAGCTTCGGTCATTTCCAGCGCATCCTTGGCCAGAGGCGCAAGCGGTTTTTCGCAATAGACATGCTTTCCGGCGGCAATCGCGGCCAGTGCCATTTCTTTGTGCAAAGCATTGGGCGCGGTGATATCCACCAGGCCAATGTGCGGATCATCGATCAGGTCGCGCCAGTTTGCTGTGGCGCGTTTAAACCCAAAACCCTGCCGCGCCGCTTCAGCCAATGGCAGATTTGCATCAGCAATCAGATCCATGTCAAACCGGACCGGCAGGTCAAACACTTTTTCGGCGGTGGCAAAGCCATAGACATGCGCCTTGCCCATAAACCCCGATCCAATTAAACCTAATTTCACGCCGTTGCCCCTTTTACTTTACCAAGTTCACACATAACGCCGGATCCAGTTGGCCTGCGAAATAATCAAGCACATTTTGCACCGACACCCGCGCCATACGGGCCGCACATTCTTCGGTCAGACCAGCTGAATGCGGGGTAACAATAGCGTTTTGCAAGCCTAAAAACGGATGCGCATCACCGGGCGGTTCATCGGCCAGAACATCAAGCCCGACCGCCCCGATGCGGCCCTGTTGCAAACGCTCCAAAAGCGCCGGTTCATCAATCAGGCCGCCGCGGGCGGTGTTTACGATCACCGCATGGCTGGGCAGCAGATCAAGCGCATCGGCGCCCAGAACCGGAGCGTCTGAATTTGGCATATGCAGCGAAACGCAATCCGCTTTCGGCAGAACTTCGGCCAATGTCGCAACCCGCTGCGCGCCGTCAAACCCGCCCTTTGGCACAAACGGATCATAGGCCAGAACCCGCATGCCGAACGCGCTGGCCAGTTCCGCAAGCCGGCGGCCAATGCGGCCATAACCGATAATCAGCAGGGTTTTGCCGTCGACCTCTTGCGGCTCAAAGGCATTGCGATGGGCCCAGTCACCCGCGCGCAGGGCAACGACAGATTTCACCAGCCGCCGCGATGCAGCCAAAAGCAGCATCATCGCGTGTTCGGCCACAGTGCGTGAATTGACATCCCCAACAATGGCCAGTGGTATCTTGCGCCCGGCCAAAGCCGCCGTATCGACGGCGTCATAGCCCACGCCGTGGCGTGATACGATCTGCAAGTTTGGCGCGGCGGCAATGTCCACATCGCGCAACGGCTGGGTGCGCAGCACCAAGCCTTCGGCGCGCGGTAACACCTTTAGATAAGCGCTGGGGTCCGCATCGGGCACATAGTCATAACTGACCCCTGCGGCCTGATCCAGTAGCGCAAGACCGGCCTCATGTAATTTGCCGGCCACAACGATTTGGGGCATCAATACCCCCCGCTGCTGTTTGGCGTTTCAGGATCGGTGGATTGACCAAGAAGCGAGCGCACCGCACGCAGATTGCTGGCAGCAGCGCCGGACAAAAAGGCCACATCCCCGGACATGGTTACCATGTCAAAGCCCCACCCAACCGCCTTGGCGGCGTATTCTGCGGTGCCGCAATGCAGCCCTGCGCGAATGCCCGCCGCTTTGGCAGCGGCAAGTATTTTTTTGATCACCGCAACTATCTCGGGCTCACTGCGATCAAAGCCCGGCGGCAACGCGCCATTGCTGACCCCAAGGGTTAAATCCGCCGGACCAATGTAAATGCCGTCCAGCCCTGGCGTTTGGCAAATCGCATCGACATTTTCCACCGCTTCGGCGGTTTCGATCATCGCAATGGCCAGAACCGTCTCATTGGCTTCACTGGCATAATTGCTACCACCGCTTGAGATTTTAGCCCGTGTCGGGCCAAAACTGCGGCTGCCCAGCGGCGGATAACGCATGGCCTCAACCAGTTGCGCCGCCTGCTCGGGGCGATTGACCATCGGGCATATGATCCCGTAAGCGCCGCCATCGAGCATTTTCATGATAGTGCCCGGATCCAGCCATGGCACCCGCGCCAAAGGGGTTACACCACTTGCCCGCAGGGCTTGCAGCATGGGTTTGGCATCGCTGTAGTCTAAAAATCCGTGTTGCAAATCAATGGTTAGACTATCAAAGCCCTGCTCGGCCATAATCTCGGCGGTAAAGGCATTGCCAATGGACAGCCACCCGTTCACTGTGGGTTCGCCGTTTTGCCATTTGGTCTTTAATTTATTTGGTATCATACGCGCTCACATAGCTTTTTTGCAACCGGTTGCAAAGTGTTCTTTCAATTCATATCAAACCCTGTTTATATTGCAACTGATCTGGGAAATTCCCTTGAAAATTTGCGCCACTGCCTGACCTGTCAGGGGAAGGGCAGTCCTGCGCAAACCACGGAAATTATGGCAGGACCACGGGAGGGTGATATGGCCAAAGGCTTTGTTCGATTGACGATGGCACAGGCACTGGTGCGCTATCTGTGCAACCAGTTTACCGAAATTGACGGCGAGCGTGTTCCGCTTTTTGCCGGCGTCTTTGGCATTTTCGGCCATGGCAATGTGACCTGTCTGGCCGAAGCTTTGGAAGCGGTTCAAGACACTTTGCCAACCTGGCGCGGGCAGAACGAGCAATCCATGGCTTTGGCCGCCATCGGCTATGCCAAGGCCAAGCGGCGGCGGCAATTGATGATCGCCACCTCATCGGTTGGCCCCGGGGCCACCAATATGGTCACCGCCGCGGGCGTGGCCCATTCCAACCGCCTTCCGGTGCTGCTGATCTCGGGCGATACATTTTCCAACCGCCGCCCGGATCCGGTGCTGCAGCAGGTCGAGCATTTCAACAACCCGACCCTGACGGTCAATGAAAGCTTTAAGGCCGTGACCCGCTATTGGGACCGGATCACCCATCCCGAACAGATTATTTCATCCCTGCCGCAGGCAATAGCTGCGATGCTTGATCCGGCCGATTGCGGACCGGCCTTTATCGGGCTGTGTCAGGACACGCAGGAAATTGCCTTTGATTACCCCGAGGCGTTTTTTGAACCCACGGTGCACCATATCCCGCGCCCGCGCCCCGATCTGCAGCAACTGGCCAAAGCCATCGCCGCGCTGAAAGCGGCCAAACGGCCACTGATCATTTCGGGCGGCGGCGTGCGCTATTCTTTGGCCGAAGACATACTGGGCGATTTTGCCAAGGCGCGCGGTATTCCGCTGTGTGAAACCATCGCTGGCAAAGGCGCGGTGGTGCATGAGCACCCCGCTTATGTGGGCGGCATTGGCGTGACCGGATCATCCTCGGCCAATGCCATGGCCGCCGAGGCGGATGTGATTTTATCCATCGGCACCAGATTGCAGGATTTCACCACCGGCTCATGGAGCAGCTTTCAGCCCGATGCACAGTTTATTTCCATCAACGCAGCGCGCTTTGATGCGACCAAGCACCGCGCCATTTCGGTGGTGGGCGATGCGCGCGAAACCCTGCGCGAGCTTGAGGCAGCCTTGGGCGACTGGACAGCGCCAAGCAGCTGGATGGCCAAGGGGCGCGATGAGATGGCCAAATGGAACGCGCAGCTTGATGAGCTGCAAGCGCCAAGCAATGCCCATGTGCCCTCTTATGCACAGGTGATCAAAGTCATTCAGGACAATGCCAAAACCAATGATCTGGTGATCACTGCAGCCGGA
>CABZJG010000122.1 GCA_902525995.1 Paracoccaceae bacterium
AGAATTTCAAAAAATGCATATCTGGAAAATCGCTATAACTAAACCCGAAGTTCAGATTAACCAGAAGCCTAGAGAAGATAGCGACAGGGTGTAGGATCCGTCACTAATTGATCAGTATCAAACCTAAATCAACCTAAAGCATTATTAATGTAATGCTTTAAATATAATTTGTTATTAAATGTATTTAAAACATTAATTTTGATTGACATGTTCATCGTGAGGCCTTGTTTCGTTTCTTCTTAGATGTGCGTATGGTTTGACGGCCACTTCGTCTTTTTAGCCTTGATTTACCAACGGGCCTGTAAGGAACGGCTGAGCCCTCCACATCAATTATTTCGAGAATTATTCCACCACTTTCAGAGGTTGCCTCAGTTAACCGAACAGAAACATCTTGCCCCAAAGACAGCCTAAATCCACTCTCGGTCCCCACTAGGCGGTTAAATTTCTTATCTAATGTGAAATATTCGCGGCCTATCGATCTAATGGGCACCAACCCCTCAGCCCCACTTTCATCTAAACGGACAAATACACCAAACTTCACCACACCACTAATTCTGCCCTTGAATTCATTGCCGGTTTTCTCTGAAAGATACATTGCCAGATATCGGTCCAATGTGTCTCGTTCAGCAGCCATTGATCGTCGCTCAGTTATGGAAATTTGATCTGCTGTTTGTCCTAACATATCGCTTTCTTCTTGGGTTAGCCCGTCTGCTCCCCACTTGTGGGCGCGAATTAGGGCGCGGTGCACCACCAGGTCAGCATATCTTCGAATTGGTGATGTAAAATGGGCATAGGCGCGTAAGGCTAGCCCAAAATGCCCATAATTTTCTCGACTATAATAGGCTTGGGTCATGGCTCTCAAAGTGGACATGCTCAAAAGTTCGGCTTCTTTTTGCTTTTCTGCTTGTCGAAGCAGTTGATTCAGATGTCTGGTTCGAAGCACGTCACCTTTCGCAAGGTTTAGTCCCACTGATTGTGCTGTATCTCTTAGCGCGTCAATTTTTTCTTTATCTGGCTCTTCGTGTATCCTAAAAAGACATCCCTCGCGTTTGGCAATCAGGAACTCGGCCGCCGCAACATTTGCCAATATCATAAACTCTTCAATTAGCTTGTGTGCGTCCAAGCGCTCTTTAAATTTAACCTCGGTGACGCGGCCGTTCACGTTCAGACTAATCACACGTTCGGGAGGTTCCAGTTCTAGCGGTTGCCGCTTCCGCCGTTCGAAACAAAGTGCTGAGTAAGCGTCATAGAGCGGTCTAATAACAGTGTCTAATAAAGGCAAAACCCGTTCATTTGGAAAGCCATCTGCGCCTTTTTGAACTTCTTCATAGGTCAATGAAGCAGCAGAGCGAATAATCGCACGGTGAAATTCATGTCCAATTTTGTTTCCATGGCAATCTATTCTTAGACAAACCACCAAGCAAGGCCGTCTGGCTCCTTGGTGCAAGCTGCATAAATCTGCAGACAAGGCTTCTGGCAACATGGGAACAACACGATCGGGAAAGTAAGTTGAATTTCCTCGCTGTCGTGCTGCTTGATCTAGCGCCGTGCCCGACCGAACATAATGCGCAACATCAGCGATAGCGACCCAAATCAAAAAGCCTCCTCTGTTGTTTGGATCACTATCCATTTGTGCGAAAACCGCATCGTCATGATCTTGGGCACCATCCGGATCAATTGTGACAAATGGAAGATGGCAAAGATCTTTGCGTCCAACTGGCTCGTTTTGGCCACTTAATCTTGCCTCTTCCAGAACCTGCTCGGAAAATGTATCTGGGATATTGTGTTGGTTTATAGCAATCAAAGAAGTTGCCCTATCAGCGCTTGGGTTTCCCAAACACTTGACAATTCGGGCCTGTGGTAACCCCATGCGCGATTTCGAGCCAGACTTTACGGCCTCAACCAATTCGCCATCTTTGGCTCCGTTTGCATTTTCTTTTACAACGCGCCACTCCTTGCCCGATTTATCAATAGGTACAATTTTTCCTATTGCACCCTTCAAGCGATAGACACCTAAGACTCTGGCTTGAGTTTTATCGATACGCCTGATTGGCCGCGCCTCATATTGGTATTCTTTGTCCACAACAGGAACCACACGAGCAAGAATGTGATCACCAAGCCCAAGCGGCGATGCCGCTGGCCTCAGGACCAAAAAGATACGCGGCGGTGCATCTTCTCGAGCCCAGTCTTCAGGTGTAGCAAATAGATCTCCGTTTTCATCTAATTCAATGACCTTTAATACGCCAACTGGCGGCAAATGGTCCGCGATACCCTCTATAACTTGCTGGTCTTTATTTGATCCACCATATTGTCCTTGGTCTTCCAGCTGTTTTAGAATGCGCTTTAATTCGATCCTACCCGAACCTTTGAGGCCAAAGGCTTTCGCTATGTCGCGCCTGCTGCTCTGTAACGGATTGGCAGAAATCCAAGCAAGAATATCATCTTTATTTGGGGGCTTACTCATTGCCAATCCCTAGCATGTAAAGCAAATCCCGTCATCGAGAATTCATACTGCCTAGGCTTTTTCTTTGAATAAATACTCACTACTTCAAATCATCGCCTTGGTCTATATCTGCCAGTGGCTCAGTATAGGTCACACGATTGCTTTGAACCGTTTTCCGTGAATCTGATAGGGCGTAAGTTGTGGACCAACGAACGCCCTGAAACAAACCCTGCGGCATAGCAGAAACACGCTTTGCGCCAACCAACCAATATCCACCATCCATAGACGGTCCAAAAGCCCATTCATTTTTACCAAGTCCTTCAAATGCCTGCATTATGTGCCGGCATGTAATATCCGGAATATCCGATCCAATGATACACACCGGCCCTGGGGGCAACTGGCGAAAAATCCTACTCATGCGCGCACCCAGATTCCCAGCGCCCTGAGGTATTTTTTCAAGATGCTCTGGCCAAAATCGACTTGTCTTGACCTGATAATCGGGGGAGATCGCTAAAATAAGGCGCCATCTACGATCATCAAGGCGTCGTATTAGCTGCAAAACTTGGTGCCGATACCACCAAAGTGCGGGAACCATTCCAATATCACGGCCGAGGCGGGTCTTAACCCGCCCAAGGCGTGGGTCTTTCAACATGATGACCAGCTGCTTTCGAGAGGCACTATGAGGCAAAATAATCTTTCAGAATACGCATGTAGATGGATTTCAAATGATAGATTTGGGAAATATCCACCCTCTCATCAACCGAGTGCATTGTTTTTCCAACAAGACCGAATTCCACCACCTGACAGACGTTTTTCACAAACCGTGCATCCGAAGTCCCTCCAGTGGTTGACATCTCGGGGGTTATTCCCAACTCGTTCTTAATTGCACGCCCTACCAGACTTGAAAGCTCTCCGGGTGGGGTAAGAAAACTTTCTCCTGAGACCTTGGTTTCAACAGATATTTCTATATCCGTTTCTGTGGATATTCTTTCAGCTTCTTGTTTTAGCCAAATCCCAAGCTGTTTACTGGTGAACCTGTCGTTAAACCGAATATTTACAACAGCTTTTGCCTTCGCTGGGATCACGTTATTTGCAAGGTTTCCAGTGTCTATAGAGGTGACGGCAAGTGTCGAGGGATCGAAGTGCTCCGTGCCTTTATCCAACTCATGGCTGGCAAGGCGATCTATCAATTTAGCCAAGGCAGGCAATGGGTTTTTTGCCCTATGAGGATAGGCGGAATGCCCTTGCACGCCGGTGGCTGTAATGACGGCTGTCATTGACCCACGGCGCCCAACTTTGATCATTTCGCCTAAGTGCTCTGGACATGTGGGTTCACCCACTAAACAATGATCAATCCTCTCACCTTGTTCTGACATCCAATCCAATATGGCCACTGTTCCATGGTCAGCGTCGCCTTCTTCATCTCCGGTCACAGTGATAACAACAGAGCCCTCAGGGGGCGTTTCGTTTACAAAGTCAACAGCCGCTGCAACAAAGGCCGCAACCGCGGATTTCATATCCACAGCGCCGCGCCCATACATAAAACCGTCCTCTATTTCGGCACCAAAAGGATCAAAAGTCCATTTCTCAAGATCGCCAACAGGGACAACATCAGTATGCCCATTAAATCCGAAACTGCGCCCTGTCTTGCCGCTCCCCCAGCGGGCAAAAAGATTTTCAATACCGCCGCGTGAGATACGCGTGCAGTGAAACCCATGCTGTGACAGCATGTCTTCTAGCAACTTTATCGCTCCAGCCTCTTTTGGGGTTACAGACGGGCAGCGGATAAGCTGTGCTGTTAGTTCGACTGGATCAATTTGCGTCATTTCATAGTCCTTGGGGGTAATATTCTAATCACTGCCTCTGCTAAATCTGTGGGCGAAAAGATAATGGTATCCACGGCGGATTTGGACAGCTCTTCCTCACTTCCATAGCCATATTCAGCACCAATAACCTTTATCCCATTGGCTTTAGCACCAACCGCATCATAATGGCGGTCCCCAACCATAATCGCATGATCGGCCTCTGCGCCTGTCGTCTTTAATCCATGTGCCAAAAGGGATGTTTTGTCTGATCGAGTTCCATCAAGCTCAGACCCAAACTCGTAGCTCAAATACTCTGAAATTCCAAAATGCGCTGTGATTTTGCGCGCGTAGCTGTGGGCTTTAGAGGTTGCGAGGCACAAGGTGTAACCTGCGCGCCTAAGAGTAGAAAGTTGATCTAGGATACCGGGATATAGGCTATTTTCCGACCAGCCAATATCGGCATAGCGCTCCCTATAAAAAGCCACAGCTTTGTCAAGATCCTGCTTTTTGACGCCCAGTTTTTCAAAGGATCCCCAAAGCGGTGGACCAACCAACCAAGAAGTGTCCTCAGTTAAAGGCGGAAGCTTCATTTTTTTTAGCGCAAAATCGACAGAATTGATTATTCCTGGGCCTGAATCGGTCAAAGTGCCATCAAGATCTAAAAAAACAACAGACATTATTCATCCCCCTTTTTCACTGAAAAGCGGCGTCATTTGCGCAACAATAACAGAGTTTTCATCTAATGCTCGCTGCATTAAAGTCAGCTCTTCGGGATCGACCTCTTGACCCTGCGATTGCCGTTCTTGCAAGGTGCCGTATCCTGTCACATCAAGTGGCGCAAGATCGGCCTGTTTTAGGATGGCCACAGTTTCGCGCACTGCCTCAGCCTCATCAACACCACTTGAATAGCAAACCAAAGCGGCGCCTGAACTATTTTTCGGCAGCCCGTCATTGTCGCTCCTGCCAACTTGAACCAGTAGAGTATAGACTTGTTGCCGGTTTTGGTTTTTTTGGGTTGCAGTCATATCAAGCTTTCTTGGGTTGTGATATGTCTAATCACCCAAATTCTAAAAGGCAAATACTGCGGGCATGCGCAAAGGCGCACGGGCAAAAATTTTCACTCTCTAAAGATATCACTTCTCATGATACATATATCTTTTCACGCATGAACGGCCAAAAGCATATGCGCTCTGTTAGGAATTAAGCCTTTTTATACAGCCCTTTAATCACGCAAAAGATCGTTAATACCTGTTTTACTGCGGGTTTTTTCGTCAACTCGTTTTACAATAACCGCACAATAAAGGTTGATCCCATTTTTCGAGGGCATTGAGCCAGAAACCGCCACTGAATAGGGCGGCACCTCTCCATACATTACCTCTCCGGTTTCGCGGTCAACGATTTTGGTGGATTGGCCAATGTAAACGCCCATGCCAAGCACCGATCCCTCGCGGATGATGCAGCCTTCGACGACTTCTGAGCGGGCGCCTATGAAGCAGTTGTCTTCGATGATGGTTGGGCCGGCCTGCATGGGCTCTAGAACGCCGCCGATGCCAAC
>CABZJG010000123.1 GCA_902525995.1 Paracoccaceae bacterium
TTGATGAAGCCTCCTCTGCAAATCAGAGGGGGCTTATTTCATTTACCGACATAATTTGCATTTTCGAAATTAGTGCCCAAACCTTTGTTTGGATAAAAAATCTCAGCCGGCGGATTTTCACCCTTTTGAGATTATGTTTGTAGTATTTTTAATTGTTACGTAAAACATGCTTCAAGCCCTCCATGGCCGAAGTTGAGAAACCGGAGAATGCATGACACTTCCAACGTTACATTTGTACTTGGCAGCCCCTCGTGGATTTTGCGCAGGCGTAGATCGCGCTATTCAAATTGTGGACATGGCTTTAGAAAAATGGGGCCCACCAGTCTATGTGCGACATGAAATCGTGCACAATAAATTTGTTGTTGATGGATTGCGGCGCAAGGGAGCTATATTCGTTGATGAATTAGAACAATGCCCTGATGATCGACCTGTGATTTTTTCAGCCCATGGAGTGCCAAAATCTGTACCTGCAGCAGCAGCCAAACGAGACATGGTGTATGTTGATGCCACTTGCCCCTTGGTCAGCAAAGTTCACATCGAGGCAGATCGACATTATCAAGCTGGTCTACAAATAGTCATGATTGGCCATGACGGTCACCCAGAAACGATTGGTACAATGGGGCAACTTCCAGATGGTGAAGTTCTTTTGGTTGAAACAGAAAAAGACGTATCAGATTTAACCGTCCGAGACCCCCAAAAATTGGCCTATGTAACACAAACAACTTTGTCTATTGATGATACTGCGGCGATTGTTTCTGCCTTGAACGAACGATTTCCTGCAATTGTTGGACCGCATAAAGAAGACATTTGTTACGCAACGACCAATCGGCAGCTTGCTGTGAAGCAAATCGCACCCCAAGTCGATGCATTGATTGTGGTCGGAGCTCCTAATTCGTCGAATTCAAAAAGACTTGTGGAAGTGGCCTCAAAGGCCGGGTGCAACTATGCACAACTTGTTCAACGGGCTAATGAAATCGACTGGCGCTCACTGAAAAATATTCGCTCGGTAGGTGTAACCGCTGGGGCCTCTGCTCCGGAGGTTCTTGTGAACGAGGTTGTTGAAGAATTTCAACAGCGCTTTTCGGTCACCATACAAAAGGTCGAAACTGCACAAGAAAACATTAGCTTTAAAGTGCCCAAAATTTTAAGACAGTCCTGACCATAGCTCAAAAATAAACCAGTCGTTACTTTATTCAATTTTTGAGGTGAGAGGAGAAGTTTATGAATGGAGTTCCCCGACCGGCATTATTTCTTGGCTTAGCAGGTGTTTTGCCTTTTTGTTGGAGCGTTTTGACCATGCAATTTGATGTGTTGTCAAAATTTACACTCGTATATGCAGGATCACGCTTTGTTGGACCCTTTGTGCAGCTATTTTACGGTGCCGTGATTTTATCTTTCATGTCTGGAGTTTTGTGGGGCTACTCCACAAATATGAAAGGTAAATCCGCAGTTCTGGGATATTCTCTCTCCGTTCTGCCGGCGCTCTGGGCTTTTTTTTCGGCAAGCGGAAGTCTGGAACAAACTGGTCAAAATCTAATTATTGGGTTTTTGGGCCTTTTGGTAATTGATTGGTATTTTTGGTCTCGCGGATTTGCCCCTTCTTGGTGGATGAAGCTCAGGCTTTTGCTGACTTTTCTTGTGATCCTTCTATTGGCTGTTGGAGTTTACCTATGAAACCAGACTCTACGACGATTGATATTTATAATTCAAAAGCTGAAGAATATACACAGCTTTCCAAAGATGTTGACCAAGACATCCGATTGGAAAATTTTGCAAACACGTTGCCAGCAAAAGCGCGCATCCTTGATTACGGCTGCGGGCCAGGAACATCTGCTGCATATTTTGCGGACAGGGGCCTGGTCACCCATGCATTTGACGCCTCACAAGAAATGGTAAAATTGGCCAGTCGCCACCCCAAGGTTACGGTTTGGCAAGCCGGCTTTCATGAGTTTAACAAGATCGATACCTATGATGGGGTTTGGGCAAGCTTTTCTCTTTTGCACGCACCGCGAAGCGATATGAATAAATTGCTTTTAGCCATCCACAAAAGCCTTAAGGCAGGAGGCAAATTTTGTCTCAGCGTCAAACTGGGAAAAGGTGAAGCGCGTGATACACTTGGACGTCTTTACACATATTATGAACAAAGTGAGCTAGAGACGTTGTTAAGTGCCGCCAATTTCACTTGGGAAAATCACTTTAATGGCAGCGGCAAAGGCTTGGACGGGAGCACCTCAAGATGGATTTCAGTTTTTGCGCATGCCTGATTTGTTCGCATATACTGATGGTGCCTGTTCGGGCAACCCGGGCCCCGGTGGATGGGGTATTTTACTACAAGCCAAAAAGCAGAAGGACGTTTTAAAAGAGCGAACTTTAAAAGGTGGCGCGGCGCAAACCACAAATAATCAAATGGAATTGTTGGCAGCAATTCATGCCCTAGAGACACTTGAAAGACCAAGCGCAATTACAATTGTAACAGATAGCAATTACGTCAAAAATGGCATCTCGCTTTGGCTAAAGAACTGGAAAAAAAATGGCTGGAGAACAGCTGCAAAAAAGCCAGTTAAAAATGCTGAACTTTGGCAAAGATTAGATGCCGCCTGCGAGCCTCATAGAGTTGTTTGGCAGTGGGTTAAAGGCCACGCGGGTCATCCTGAGAACGAGCGTGCGGATGCCTTAGCACGGCAAGGCATGGCACCATTTAAAGATAGCCTGCCATAAACAGCAAAAATTTGTTTTTATGCCTGCGATAAACTTTCCTTAATTGGCTTTTTGTTGTTCTTTGCATTCAGAAATTATTTAACTGTGAAATCAGCAAAATCACCTTCGCCTTTATCAGACGTAAAACGGATTTTTTTTCCACTGCGTGAAACTTGCTGACAATTATAACCCAAGTTTCGTGATCCCCAGAATAAATCACGGCAAAAATAGCTGTTTTCCCATGTCCATTGGCCGGTGACGCTCAGCATTGCAGCCCGTCCAGTTATTTTGCCATCTTCGGTAACTTCAAGTCGAATAAGAGGTCGTTTTAAGGTTTTATCTTTGATCGTCGCGATAAATGTATTTTTATCCTTAATGACCAGATACTCTGACCTTGCACCTGAAGAGATAAAGCTGAAAAGAAGAACGCAAAAGAAAAATGACACTATCCGCATGCGCAAAGCCCCCCAAACCATCCTGCTATGGCTTTAGATATTCCTCTACTGCATTAAGACAACCCAAGAACATCGAACATTGTATATTCGCCGGGTGGCTTCCCTTGACCCCACAAGGCTGCCTTTAGGGCTCCACGGGCAAACACAGACCGGTCCGTGGCAATATGCCGAAGATGAATGCGTTCACCTTTTGCTGCAAACATCACATCGTGTTCGCCAACGATATCACCGCCGCGCACAGATACAAATCCGATATCGCCGGTCTTTCTGCTTCCAACGATACCATTTCGGTTGACATCTGTGGCAGCTTTAAGGTCAACGCCGCGACCATCTGCTGCCGCCTCTCCCAGCATCAAGGCTGTGCCTGAAGGGGCATCAACTTTTTGATTGTGATGCGCTTCAATAATCTCAATATCAAAATCATCATCCAAGGCTTCTGAAACTAATTTTGTTAATTTCACCAACAAATTAACACCCAGAGACATGTTTCCAGCCCTGATGATTATCGCATGACGTGCCGCACTCGCAATCTTTTCAAAATGTTTGTCGTCCATGCCTGTTGTTCCAATAACGTGCACAATGCGGGCCTGCGCGGCCAGTGCAGCAAATTCAACTGTTGCATCTGGCGATGTAAAGTCGATCACGCAATTGGCTTTAGAAAACGAAGGTAGCGGGTCTTCCTCAACCGTTACGCCAATTTCTGCCATTCCCATTGAAAGACCAATATCCTGTCCAAGCCAGGGATGCCCTGAAAGTTCAATAGCCCCAACCAATTTAAGTCGGTCGGATTGGGCAACGGTATTGATCAGCATTTGACCCATTCGGCCAGAAGCGCCTGTGATAACAACGCCAATTGGATCGGACATAACGAAGAACTCCATTTTACAAGTCTTTTCTGTCTTTACGCCACTAGAGCGGCTTGGCAAAGCCCAATCAAGCGCGTAGAGAAAACTTATGGCAAAGAATAAGTTTCACAGCGGTCCCGGTCCATCCCAGCGTCAATTGCGCGTTGGAGAGCTTATAAGACGTACGTTATCAGAGGTTTTGGCGCGGGGCGATATACATGACCCGGACCTTAATCGGGTTTCAGTGACAGTAGGTGAAGTCAGCGCCTCCCCAGATCTAAAGGTGGCGACTGCCTATGTATGCCCCTTGGGTGGGCAAGGCGGCGAAAATTTGATTGCATTGCTTGCCAAAAATAAATCTGAAATCCGACGGGCAATTTCCAAAGAACTAACTTTGAAGTTCACACCTGATCTGAGGTTTCGATTGGATGAAACCTTTGACCGCATGGATGAGACACGCCGGCTTTTTTCCCAAGACGCCGTGCGTCAAGATTTGGATGATAAATGATCCGTAGCCTCGCGCTATTATTTCTTTTGGCCACCCCGTTATGGGCGCTAGAATGCAGTAATGACCAGTTTGAAGATATTCCTTTCTCGATATGTAGCGCCAATGTCGAAAAAGATGACCTTAGAATTTTTTTAAGAAATGATAAAAATGATATCTTTGGGCGCTTTCAGACACTGGATGTATATCTGCAAGGCCAAGGCCTAACTTTAGACTTTGCAATGAATGGCGGTATGTTCCGGCCAGACCTTACCCCAGTGGGACTTTATATTGAAGATGGTAAGCTGTTGCGCAAGGCGGTCTCTCGGGCAGGGCCTGGAAATTTTGGGATGTTGCCCAATGGAGTTTTTTGTATCTCAGAAAACTCGGTACAGGTTTTGGAAACCAGTGCTTACCTACAAGATAGCCCAAGCTGCCATTTTGCCACTCAATCTGGGCCTATGTTGGTAATCGACGGAAAATTGCACCCAAAATTCCTAGAAAATAGCTCATCTCGGTTTATCAGAAATGGTGTCGGGACATCACAGGAAGGCCAGTGGGCTCACTTTGTTATAACAAATAGGCCGATCATATTTCATAAATTTGCAAGGTTATTCAAAGATCATCTGGGATTGAATTCGGCTTTGTACTTGGATGGGAATGTGTCCCAGATGTATGCACCCCCCCTTAACCGCGGGGGCCATGGCCGCTCTTTGGGGCCAATTATTGGTGCCGTATCCCCGGCAGCAGACTGATTTGTGCCACCGGGAAAACGTAAAGCATTTGCGATTTAGTTTATTGATGTTCCATCAATAATGGATGAACCCGAAGATGCAATTTCAATCCGGCGGGGCTTTAACGCCTCGAGAACTTCTCGCTTAAGGTCAATGTTTAGCATGCCGTCTAAATGACTTGCCGCAGTAACTTTGACATGATCAGCCAGATCAAACTTGCGTTCAAAGCTTCTAGTGGCAATACCTCGATGTAGATAGTTCTTTGCATCTTTCGTATCAGATTTTTTAGCCGAAACCACCAACGCGCTTTCCTTGACCTCGACCGTTAAGTCTTTCTCAGAAAAGCCAGCAACGGCAATTGAAATACGATAGACATCATCATCTGTTTTTTCGATGTTATAGGGTGGATAAGTTGTGTTTGGGCTATCAGCCGATGATACACGGTCTATCAAATCAGCGATTTGATCAAAGCCAATGCTTGCACGGTATAGTGGCGTAAAGTCAAAATGTCTCATAGGGTCCTCCATTGAGCAACAAAAGTTAAACCTGTCTTTATAGACCAGG
>CABZJG010000124.1 GCA_902525995.1 Paracoccaceae bacterium
GTCCAAATCGCTCAATTTTTGAGAGCATGCACTTTCAGTTGCAAAATGCTGAGGAATTTGATTTCAATCCTGCAGAATAACCGATCAATACAGCGGCAAAAAGCGAGCGCAAAATGCAGGCACTTCAAGTCACGCAATTAGGCCAAAGCCCGTGCATGAACACCTTAGAAATCCCTCAGCCTGCCACCGGCCAAGTCCGGTTGAAAATTCTTGCGTGCGGCTTGAACTTTGCTGACCTCTTGATGATCAAAGGGACCTATCAGGACACTCCAACAGTGCCTTTCACCCTCGGGTTAGAACTGGTGGGTATTGTCGAGGCTTTGGGCCCCGAAACCTCAGGGCCAGCCATTGGAACGCGGGTCGCAGTTTACAGCGGCCAAGGCGGTTTGGCGCAATATGGCTGCTTTGATGCCACGCGGTGCCTGCCTTTGCCAGACGGCGTTCCGACCATTGAAGCCGCAGGATTTCAAATTGCTTATGGGACCAGTCATGTGGCTTTGGACTGCAAGGCCCGCTTGCAGTCGGGCGAAACCTTGCTGGTGCTTGGGGCGGCTGGCGGCGTCGGGCTCACTGCGGTTGAACTGGGCAAGCTAATGGGGGCTAAAGTTATTGCCGCAGCCCGCGGCCAAAAACGGCTGGATATTGCGGCAGCGGCCGGCGCGGATCATTTGATCGATCCGGAAACCACAGATTTGCGTGAAGCGGTCAAAGCACTTGGCGGCGCAGATGTGGTCTATGACCCCGTTGGCGGTGATCAATTTGCCGCAGCTTTTCGCGCCTGTAATCCCGATGGGCGCATGGTTGTTATCGGCTTTGCCAGCGGCACGGTGCCGCCCATAGCAGCCAATCACATGATGGTAAAAAACATCACCGTCCAAGGGGTGAACTGGGGCGGATATATGCGGTTTAAACCACAGGTTCTAACAGAAAGCCTTAGAATCTTGATCGATTGGTATCAGGCTGGACGGCTTAAGCCGCATATTAGCCATATAGTGCCCTTTGAGCAGGCCGTTGAGGGTTTGGATCTGCTGCGCACCCGTAAATCTACCGGGAAAGTGGTGATCACACTTTAAAATTGTTCATGCTATGCGAAAAATTTATAAAACAACTGTTTTCTCGTCTTGAAACCCGCTATAGGTTTGCCAATATCTATTATAACGGATTTCGCATCGCGCGAGGTCTTATGTATTGAGACGAACCGGAGGTTAAAATGGCAGAATATAAAACCGTACAATCCGCAGTCGGCGCCCGCGCCGCTGAGATTGACGAGGGCCTGCGCGCCCATATGAATAAAGTTTACGGCACCATGTCCATCGGCATGTTGATCACGGCTTTGGCCGCTTGGGCGATAGCCGGGCTTGCCACAACAACTGATCCAGCAAATGCTGTTGGCCAGATGTCAAACGGCACTATGCTGACATCCCTTGGGGCTGCGATTTACACATCTGCCCTGCGGTGGGTTATTATGCTTGCACCGCTGGCCATGATCTTTGGCTTTGGCGCTGTCATGCAGCGGGCATCGGCCAGTGCTGCACAGCTGTTTTTCTTTCTGTTTGCGACACTGATCGGCGTTTCGCTCAGCTCGATCTTTATCTTCTACACAAGCTATTCAATCGTTCAGACCTTCTTGGTGACAGCTATCGCTTTCGCTGGTCTATCGCTCTGGGGCTATACGACCAAGCGTGATATTTCCGGTTGGGGATCGTTCCTGATGATGGGCGTGATTGGCATTTTGGTGGCAATGATCGTCAATATCTTCCTTGGCTCACCAGCGATCATGTTCGCAATTTCAATTCTGGGCGTGCTGATTTTTGCGGGCCTCACCGCCTATGATACGCAAAACATTAAGAACACCTATCTTGCTCATGCGCATCACGGCGATCAGGAATGGCTGGATAAATCAGCAATCCATGGCGCGCTGAACCTGTATCTGGATTTCCTAAACATGTTCCAGTTCCTGCTGATGTTTATGGGCAGCCAAGAATAACGCTTTTACTGATAATGTCAAAAGGCCGGGCATAATGTCCGGCCTTTTTCGTTTAAGAGCGTAAAAGTGCATGACAATGTTTTTTATGGACATCGCCATAGCAATGGGTCAAGTCATGTCCAGAAAAAACAAAAGCCGCCCAGATGTCTGCGCGGCTTTTCATAAAAACGATGTCGAAAAGGTTATTTGATTTTACCCTCTTTATATTCGACATGCTTGCGCACAACCGGATCATACTTCCGGACCACCATTTTTTCGGTCATGGTGCGCGCGTTTTTCTTGGTCACGTAAAAGTGGCCAGTGTCCGCGGTCGAGTTCAGGCGGATTTTAATTGTGGTCGGCTTCGCCATTTTTCGTCTCCTGCGTCGGCCAAAGGTCATGCCGGTGAAATTCTATCCTGAAGCCTGCCTTTTAGCGATGCTGACGCCACTGTCAACCATGATGAGGCAGAATTCGAAGCTCTCACGCAGAAACCCCCAAAAAAGATGCGCGGAGAGCCTATAAGCCGGATTCTGTCCCGGGGTTACCCCCTTGGATGACCATTCCTCTGAACGCAGGATTGCCCCTGCGCCTCTAGCTGCCAACCCGAACCCTTGGGCCAAAGCAGCCCTGCGGTGATATCGGCGCACCGATCAACCCGCACAAGGTTCCTATTCGGCATTGCTCCCGGTGGGGCTTGCCATGCGGGCGCTGTTACCAGCCCCCCGGTGGGCTCTTACCCCACCCTTTCACCCTTACCCGTGCGTGCACGGGCGGTTTGCTTTCTGTGGCGCTCTCCGTCGGGTTGCCCCGCCCGGGCGTTACCCGGCACCGTCGCTTTGTGGAGTCCGGACTTTCCTCGAACCTTAACGGCCCGCGGCCATCCAGCCCTCCGCGCGCCTAAGGGGTTAGTTTGCTTGAGTATGTTCGTCAACGTGTAAACGCTGTTTTGCACAGTTGGCCCTGGCAGAAAACGCAGCGCTATTCACTTTCTGACAGCGCCAGACGGAAAGGCGAAGGATCCCAGGTGCAGGCAAAACCATCGCCATCCGGATCAAGTCCTAACCAGTCTCGCTTTGGGCCGCCACGCTTTAAAAACATCTCTTGTGCAGCCGTTGAAGAAGTGTACTGACCACATCTGTATAGGTGGCTGTATTCGCTGACCAACCCCGAGCGAGGGTATAAAGGCACACCCACCGGATTGGATGTCAGCAGGGCATATTCAACAACATTTGGAATATCGGTACCCGGACGCACAGGCAGTTCAGTGGGTTCAATGAGAACGTATTGCATCCGGTTTACCGCCAAACGCTCGGCATCGCTTTCAATGGTTTGCCGATTTGAGACCGCTTCAAAGTCATTTTCATCCGACAGAGCAATGCTTGTAGAATTTGGCAAGCTTGTTTCTTCCACCTCGGCCGGTTTTCTGTCCACAAGCGCTACCGTGTCTTCCAAAACATTGATGGTATCCGCAACCACCGCAATCCCCGCAGCCGTTGTATCAGCCAATTTTGGCGGCAAAGCCTCAAGCCCGCTATCAGGTATCGTCGGCTCGCAGCCGGCAAGGCCCAAAACAACGCAGAATAAAACAACCTTTCGCATGCAAATTTTTCCTTTGCTCACGTTACACAGATGACCACCAATTGTCGGGTTTTGCGCGAAAACCAGCCGCGCTTTCCAGTGCAAAAGCAGTGTTCAGCAAATCGCCTTCTTGCCAGGGTTTTCCGATCAGTTGCAAACCCAAAGGCAAGCTTTGTGCATCCAGCCCTGCTGGAACAGATATCCCGGGCAATCCGGCTAAATTAACTGTAACTGTAAACACATCATTGAGGTACATCTGCACCGGATCAACCTCGGCCATATCCCCAAGCCCAAAGGCGGCAGAAGGCGTCGTTGGCGTTAATATTGCATCTACGCCAGAGGCAAAAACATCCTCAAAGTCTTTCTTGATAAGCGCACGCACACGCCGCGCCCGATTGTAGTACGCGTCATAAAAGCCCGCCGACAGAACATAGGTCCCGATCATAATACGCCGCTGGACCTCGGTGCCGAACCCTTCAGCGCGGGATTTTTCATACATTTCGGTGATGCCGTCACCGGCATCCAGCTGCGCGCGGCGACCAAAGCGCACCCCATCATAGCGCGCCAAATTCGACGAAGCTTCCGCTGGGGCAATCACGTAATAGGCTGGCAGCGCATATTTGGTATGGGGCAAGCTGACGTCAACCACTTCAGCGCCGGCATCACGCAGCATTGCAGACCCGTCTGACCACAGCTTTTCAATCTCATCCGGCATCCCATCCAAACGATACTCTTTGGGGATCCCGATCTTTTTACCGCGGATATCTCCGGTTAGAAGCGCTTCAAAATTTGGCACCTCCAGCTCGGCGCTGGTGCTGTCTTTGGGATCATGACTGCACATCGCTTCAAGCATAATCGCGGCATCGCGCACCGATTTTGTCATCGGGCCAGCCTGATCAAGCGAGCTGGCAAAGGCCACAATGCCCCACCGCGAGCAGCGTCCATAAGTCGGTTTAATACCGACGATACCAGCAAAGGCCGCAGGCTGGCGGATTGAGCCGCCCGTATCGGTGCCAGTGGCAGCCAAACACAGATCTGCCGCCACTGCAGCAGCAGAGCCCCCGGATGATCCGCCCGGGGTCAGCTGTTTGTCACCTAGTTTCCAAGGATTAACCGCATCGCCGTAGATCGAGGTTTCATTGGAAGAGCCCATGGCAAACTCATCCATATTCAACTTGCCGATCATGACCGCGCCGGCGTCAAATAGATTTTGGCTTACGGTGCTTTCATATTCGGGGCGAAAGCCGTCTAAAATACGGCTGGCGGCCTGACTGGACACCCCTTTGGTGCAAAACAAATCTTTGATCCCGATCGGCAGGCCGCACATGGCCGGCGCATCGCCCTGTGCCAAACGGCTGTCGGCAGCTGCCGCCTGATCAAGCGCCAGCTCTGGCGTATGGTGAACCACCGCATTCAATGCCCCGCCGCCCTCGGCAGCCCGCAAGCAGGCCTCGGTTAGCTCTACAGATGTGATATCTTTGCTGCGCAAAAGATCGCGGCCCTCTGCAAGGGTCAAACTGTTGAGATTTTCCATTATTCGACCACCTTAGGAACGGCGAAAAATCCTTCACGCGAATCGGGTGCATTCGACAGAACATCCGCTTGCTGATCGCCGTCGGTAATGACATCCTCGCGGCGCTTTAGACGCTGCGGGGTCACTGATGTCATTGGTTCAACATCGCTGACATCGACCTCATTAAGCTCATTGATAAACCCAAGGATCATATTAAATTCATCTGCAAGAGCAGGCAGCGCATCCGCCTCTACTCTGATCCGCGCCAGTTTTGCAACTTTGGCCGCTGTAGCCGTATCAATCGACATCCGGAACTCCCAAAAAACCTGTTTAAATCCTTTACCCTTGCTGCCCGTCGCCTGCAAGCATATGGCGCCGATAAACCTCAATCATCCACCCCAACATTGCCGCATTGATCAAATGCCATAAAAAAATGCGTGCCCTGCGGCCAAGTTGTGCAGAGTTGCAAGTCCACGGTTCGAAGCCCCAAAGACACAGATAAAAGCACCACCCCGCCCCATAGGCCGCGCGCCACCTGCGGCAACCTGCGGTGCAAACCGATTGCATAAACCGCAATTAAAATCGGCACTGGCATATACCCAAGACTGCTTCCCAACCCCTCAACATCTTTAGATCATGTTCAT
>CABZJG010000125.1 GCA_902525995.1 Paracoccaceae bacterium
ATGCCGCATTCCAGTGGGCGCAGGGCCATCATCAAAGATATGACCCAGATGGCTGCCGCAGCGCCGGCAATGACATTCGGTGCGGGTCATTAAAAACTTGCGGTCAATACGGGTTTCGACCGCATTTGCTTGCGCCTGCCAAAAACTCGGCCAGCCGGTGCCGCTGTCAAATTTATGCTCTGAGCTGTAGAGCGCCAAATCGCATCCGCGGCAATGATACATTCCATCGGCATAGTTTTTATCCAGTGGTGAGGTAAACGCCCGCTCGGTGCCCTCTTTGCGCATGACTTTATACTCAAGCGGGCTCAGCATCGCTTTCCATTCGTCGTCACTTCGCATCACTTCAAAGATTTCCTCTTCATTTGCCCAAGCAGCGCGGCCCATAAGCCCGGCCATGGCAGTTGTAGCAAAAAAATCACGTCGAGTCATTTGGGTACCTCCTGCCCTATGGTGTGGTGTTTTCCGCCCATTTCTCAAGTCACTTTAGGCCACAATTGCGTGATCTGATGAAGCTTGCAGCATTCTTGCATTTTCTTAAATTTTTATTTGCCCTTCCCCTTGCCCTTATCCGCGTTATGTTGCACCACATCAGGGATTATTTTTGCCAAAAGGAAGTTTGGGCATGGCCGATGGCATGAGCGATATGACTGCAAAGCCAACCGAAGATATTTCGGTCCGCGAAGTCTTTGGAATTGATAGCGATATGGTGGTAAAGGGGTTCGCCACCGGGGGCGAGCGCATCCCTGAAATTGATCCGACCTATAAATTTGATCCGGACACAACACTGGCGATTCTGGCAGGGTTTTCGCACAATCGCCGGGTGATGATCCAAGGCTATCACGGCACCGGAAAATCAACCCATATTGAACAGGTTGCAGCGCGGCTGAACTGGGCGGCGGTGCGGGTCAATCTTGATAGTCACATCAGCCGTATCGATTTGATCGGTAAGGATGCGATCAAGCTAAAAGACGGCCTGCAGGTCACCGAGTTTCACGAAGGTATCCTGCCTTGGGCCCTGCGCAATCCGGTGGCCATTGTGTTTGATGAATATGACGCCGGCCGCGCCGACGTGATGTTTGTGATCCAGCGGGTGCTTGAACATGACGGCAAGCTGACCTTGATGGATCAGAACGAAATTATAACGCCGCATCCGCAGTTTCGTTTGTTTGCCACGGCCAACACCGTTGGCCTTGGCGATACCACAGGGCTTTATCACGGCACCCAGCAAATCAACCAGGCGCAAATGGACCGCTGGTCTTTGGTGGCCACATTGAACTATCTTTCCATTGAGGCGGAAACTGCGATTGTTCTGGCCAAAGCGCCGCATTACAACACAGAAACCGGACGTAAAACGGTCAAGCAGATGGTAACTGTTGCCGATCTGACCCGCACTGCGTTTATGAACGGTGATCTGTCCACAGTGATGAGCCCGCGTACAGTTATTAACTGGGCGCAGAACGCCGAAATTTTCCGCAACAGCCTTGGCTATGCGTTCCGGCTTTCGTTCCTGAACAAATGCGACGAATTGGAACGCCAGACTGTGGCAGAATTTTATCAGCGCTGTTTTGACGAGGAGCTGCCAGAAAGCGCAGCCAGCGTTAGTCTGGGCTAAGCATTCGCGATCCGCGCCTTTTGGCGCGGGCGCATGGCACAAGGCTTTTAAATAAACTGCGCTTTGGGCTTGTGATTTTTTTTCGAGTGAGCGAGACTTGGCCAATGGCACAGCACTCCGACAACCCAGCCGATCCATTTAAAAAGGCCCTTGCCGAGGCCACCAAAGTGATGGCTGATGATCCTGAATTGTCGGTCACCTATTCGGTCGATCCCTCAGGCGTGTCGGGCGATACCATGCGGTTGCCGCAGGTCAGCCGCCGGATGAGCCGCGATGAGGTTCTCGTGGCGCGCGGAACCGCCGATGCGCTGGCGCTGCACCGAAAATATCACAATGATGCAACCCACAGTAAATACTGCCCGCAAGGAAGCATTGCCCAAGAGCTTCATGAGGCAATGGAAGTGGCGCGCTGCGAAGCCATGGGCGCGCGTGATATGCCCGGAACAGCAGCCAATATTGACGCGAAAATTGGCGCAGAGGCCACACAGAAAGGCTATGAGCAGATCACTGATCGCGCGGATGCCCCGCTTGCGACCGCCACCGGATATTTGATCCGCCATCTGGCAACTGGCCGTGATCTGCCGGCCGGAGCGCAAAATGTGATGGAGCTGTGGCGCGATTTTATCGAGGGTCAGGCCAGCGAGCAATTGAACAATCTCCACGATATTCTTTCCGATCAGGCCGATTTTGCCCGTTTTGCGCGGCAGATCATTTCCGATCTTGGATATGGCGATCAACTGGGCGATGACCCCGATGAGATGGACGACGAAGCTCAGGAAGACGCTGAGCAAACCGAAGAAGATGATCAAGATCCCGACAGCACCGGACAGGACGAAAGCTCCGAAGATGAAGCCGACGCCAACCCCGAACAAAGTCAGGACGAACAACAAGACCCCACAGCAGCGCAAATTAGCCTTGATGACAGCGCGGATGACGAAATAGACGACGATGCAGATATGCCCGAAGGCGACGCCCCACAAGAGCCGCCCGCGCCGCTGCCCATCTCCGAAGCCGATCCGGACTATAAGGTATACGCACAGAATTTTGACGAAGAAATCAAAGCCGAGGATTTGGCCGAACCGGTCGAACTTGAACGGCTGCGGGCCTACTTGGACCAACAGCTTGAGCCGCTCAAGGGCGCGGTGGCCCGTCTGGCCAATAAATTGCAACGTCGGCTTCAGGCACAGCAAAACCGCAGTTGGCTGTTTGATCTGGATGAAGGCATTCTGGATGCAGGGCGCCTTGCCCGTGTGGTCAGCACACCGACCACCCCGCTCAGCTTTAAGATGGAAAAGGACACAGAGTTTCGCGATACTGTGGTGACGCTTTTGCTGGACAACTCCGGCTCGATGCGGGGCCGCCCGATTTCCATTGCGGCCATCTGCGCCGATGTTCTGGCCCGCACGCTTGAGCGCTGCAATGTCAAGGTCGAGATCTTGGGCTTTACCACCCGCGCGTGGAAAGGCGGGCAAAGCCGCGAGCACTGGCTGAACGAAGGCCGGCCGCAGCAACCGGGACGTTTGAATGATCTGCGCCACATCATCTACAAAGGCGCCGATGCACCCTGGCGGCGCGTGCGCTCGAACCTCGGGCTGATGATGAAAGAGGGCCTGCTGAAAGAAAATATCGACGGTGAGGCGCTGGAATGGGCCCATCGCCGCATGGCCAATCGCCCCGAAGCACGCAAAATTCTGATGGTCATTTCGGATGGTGCACCCGTGGATGACAGCACTTTGTCGGTCAATGCCGCAAATTATCTTGAAAAACACCTGCGCGATGTCATTGCGATGGTGGAACGGCGCAAAGCCGTTGAATTGCTGGCCATTGGTATTGGCCATGATGTGACGCGGTATTATGAACGTGCAGTCACCATCACCGATGTCGAGCAATTGGCGGGCGCAATGACCGAACAGCTTGCCGCGCTGTTTGACACCGATCCACGCGCCCGCGCCCGCGCGATGGGTTTGCG
This sequence comes from Paracoccaceae bacterium, assembly GCA_902525995.1. Taxonomy (GTDB): domain Bacteria; phylum Pseudomonadota; class Alphaproteobacteria; order Rhodobacterales; family Rhodobacteraceae; genus CABZJG01. The sequence goes on from CABZJG010000125.1 coordinate 3,582, forward strand.
CAAGACCGGATAGAAGATGACAAAAGCGCTGTATCAGAGTTTTGACAATCAATCCGACCCCGATCAAGGGCCAGAGCGCCTGAACAAGTTACGGCAAGAAATCGCCGCCCGCGAACTTACAGGCTACCTAGTGCCGCGCGCCGATGTGCATCAGGGCGAATATGTTGCCGCGCGCGATGAACGCCTAGCCTGGCTTACTGGCTTCACTGGCTCGGCTGGTTTCTGCGCGGTTCTGCCCACATGCGCAGGTGTTTTTGTCGATGGGCGTTATCGTGTTCAAGTTAAAACCCAGGTTCGAGATGTCTTTACACCGGTCGACTGGCCCCAAGTTAAAGTGCCTGACTGGCTGCGCAGCAACGTGACCGAGGGCACCATTGGCTTTGACCCTTGGCTGCATACACTGAGCGAGATTGAAGGCTATTCCAAAGCCTTGGACGGGAGCGGCATAACGCTTAGCCCCTGCGAAAATTTAATTGACCTTATCTGGCCGGATCAGCCAGATGCGCCCATGGCAAAGGCATTTGCCTATGAGGAAAAATACGCCGGCAAAACCCATTTGCAAAAACGTCAGGATATCGCGCGCGTGCTCAAGGACGCGGGCCAAGACGCTGCCGTCATCACCCTGCCTGACAGTCTGGCATGGCTGCTCAGTATGCGCGGCGGCGATGTCAGCCATGTGCCAATAGCCCATGGTTTTGTTATATTGCACGGCGATGCCAGTGCTGATTTATTTATGGCCGCAGATAAGCTGTCGCAAATTGGTGATCATCTTGGGCCTGATATCCGCGTGCATGCACCGGATAGTTTTGGCCAATATCTTTCCACCCTGACGGGTACAGTGCGCATCGATCCCGATAATGTGCCTATGGCTGTGGCCAGTATTCTGACCACCTCAGGCATTGCAACGCAGCGGGCGCAAGACCCGACCATCCTGCCAAAAGCCTGCAAAAACTCTGTCGAGCTGATGCAGGCGCGCGGCGCGCATTTGCGCGATGCGGCTGCCATGTGTGAATTTTTATGCTGGCTGGATGCCCAAGCGATCGGGACATTAAGCGAAATAGATGTCGCCGTGGCGCTGGAAGGTTTTCGCCGTGCAGATCCGGCCCTAACTGACATTAGCTTTGATACTATTTCAGCCAGCGGCCCCAATGCCGCATTGCCACATTACAGCGTTACAAAAGCCAGCAACCGCCAACTCAAAGAGGGCGAAGTGATGCTGGTCGACAGCGGCGGTCAGTATTTGGACGGCACCACAGATATCACCCGCACCATCGCCGTCGGAGCGCAGCCAGATGCGGTCAAACGCGCATTCACCCGGGTTTTGCAGGGCATGATCGCCATTTCAAGGCTGCGGTTTCCCGCCGGCATCGCTGGCCGCGATCTTGATGGCTTTGCCCGCGCCGCGCTTTGGGCAGCCGGTCAGGACTTTAACCACGGAACCGGCCATGGGGTCGGCCAGTTTCTAAGTGTGCACGAAGGCCCACAGCGGCTTTCGCGTCAATCAACAATCGCCTTGGACGCGGGCATGATCCTTTCCAATGAGCCGGGGTTTTACCAAGAAGGCCAGTTTGGCATTCGCACCGAAAACCTATTGGTGGTGCAACCTGCTCAGGTCCCAGACGAGGGCAATATCAAAACCCTATACGAGTTTGAAACACTGACTTATGTGCCGATTGACTTACGAATGGTAATCAGTGAAATGCTGTCCGAGCCAGAAAGAATATGGCTTAATTCCTATCATCAAAACTGCCGTGAAAAAATCAGTCATCGCCTTAGCGACAATTCTAGGCTATGGTTGGAACAGGCCACACGGCCGGTTTAAGATAATTTTTTTCACAAATCGCAGAAATTACCTGCTTGAAAAGGGGCTTTATGACCTCACCTGTACGAATATAAAAAGCCGGGGGAACCTGGACTGTGCGCGCCGGCGGCGCGATTATCGGAGAAAGCAATGCAGCGCTGGAATTGGTTGAGAACGGCCTTGATCCGGTGATTTATTTTCCCCGAAAAGATGTGGCAATGGTATTTTTAGACCGCAGCGCCCGGTCGAGCCAATGCAAGATCAAAGGCGAAGCCAGCTATTTTTCAATCGTGACCAAAAACACCACATTGGAAAATGCCG
>CABZJG010000126.1 GCA_902525995.1 Paracoccaceae bacterium
GAAAGGGTGGTCTTGATCGAATTAATTGAAAATAACCTATTAATTACAATAAATTAATTTGTTAAATGGCGGACAGACAGGGATTCGAACCCTGGAGACGGTCTCCCGCCTACACACTTTCCAGGCGTGCGCCTTCGACCACTCGGCCACCTGTCCACTAGGCAGCCTTTTAGCCTCTGAGGCAATCCAATAGCAAGGCATCTTAGCGCAATAACTTAAAAAAACTTATGCATCAAAATGCAAATGCACGCGCCGGTTTAGCTGGCCCTTTTTCTCAACTTTCCCAATTCTAACCCGCCCTATTTCGCTTGTGCGGGCCACATGGGTGCCGCCGCAGGGCTGCAAATCAGCGCTGCTATCATCTGCGCCAATGCGGATCAGCCGAATTTTTCCAGCTCCGCGGGGCGGAGCAACAGACATGGTTTTCACCAAGGACGGGTTTTCGTCCAACTCGCGCTCGGTGATCCATTCTTCTGTGATGATCAAATCCCGGGCAATCAGCGCATTCAGTGCCTGTGTCAAAGCGTCCTTATCTTCAGGCGCTTGCGGCATGTTAAAATCCAAACGGCCTTTGATGGCCGTAATCGCCCCGCCGGTGACCGGCAAGGGAATAACAACCGACAAAAGATGCAGCGCCGTGTGCATCCGCATATGGTTGTAGCGCTGCTCCCAATCGAGAACCTGTAAAACCTCTTGTCCTGCTTTTGGCAGAACACTGTCTTCGGCAGGCTGGCAAATGATCTGGTCTGCCTCACCTTTTATTGCGGTTGAAATCACTGTTTCCTGACCATCCCAGCGCAACACGCCACGGTCGCCGGGCTGACCGCCAGAGGTGGCATAAAAAAGGCTTTGGTTTAAAACTATGCCGCCCTCGTCGGTTATACCCACAACCTGTGCTGACGCGTCGCGCAGATAACTGTCTTGCAGAAATAACTTTTCGGTCATGTTAAGTCCTTTCATGGATTTCTGTTCACGCAGATATCAAACGCCTTGGAAGACAAGCACCCCAAGACCGGCCGAGGATGCAGATCACATTTCTTCAAAAACGCCCGGGATAGACTGGGGCGCCATGCTTAGCCAAGGCGGCAGCGGCAAGTCTTTGCTTTTTAGAAAATCAGGATTGAACAGCTTGGAATGATAGCGCGTTCCATAATCGCATAAAATCGTCACAATCGTATGCCCCGGCCCCAATTCGCGCGCCATTTTAATCGCGCCGGCCACGTTCACACCCGAGCTTGCCCCAAGGCAAAGGCCTTCGTTTTGCAGCAAATCAAACACAATGGGCAAGGCTTCATGATCGGTGACCTGATAGCATAAATCAGGGGTAAAGCCTTCTAGGTTTTTGGTAATGCGCCCCTGCCCGATGCCTTCGGAAATTGAATTGCCTTCGGACTTTAAAACGCCTTCGGTGTAAAACGAATAAAGCTCTGCGCCCATGGGATCAGCAAGACCGATTTTGACGCCTTTTGGCTGCAAGGCCTGTGAAATACCGCCCAGCGTGCCGCCGGATCCAACCGCGCATATAAATCCGTCAACTTTGCCATCTGTTTGGCGCCAGATTTCCGGACCCGTTGTTTCGACATGCGCCTGACGGTTGGCCACATTATCAAATTGATTGGCCCAAATGGCTCCATGTGCCTGTGCCTTGGCCAACTCCTCCGCAAGCCGCCCAGAATACCGCACATAATTGTTCGGATTTTTATAAGGGGCGGCAGGGACCTGCACCAATTCAGCGCCAGCGAGCCGCAGCATGTCTTTTTTCTCTTGGCTTTGGGTTTCCGGGATTACAATAACCGTCTTATAGCCCAGTGACGCCCCGACAAGCGCAAGACCAATGCCCGTATTTCCTGCCGTGCCTTCCACAATGGTACCGCCCGGTTGCAGCAATCCTTTTTCAATTGCGTCCTGAATGATGAACAAAGCGGCCCGGTCCTTCACCGACTGGCCGGGGTTCATAAATTCAGCCTTGCCCAAGATCGTGCAGCCGGTTTCTTCGCTTGCACGGCGCAGTTTAATCAGTGGTGTATTTCCAACCATCTGAGCAAGGTCACTTGCATAATCCATTAAGGCGGTCCTTTGATTGATATTTGTGAATCTCATTTAGGCAGATTAACGCATGAACTCAAGACAATGCTCGCAGCGTCACCCTGTCACCACACACATCAAGTTCGATCATATCTTGCAAAAAGCCCACGTCGCGCAAAACACAAACTGCCCCCGCCTTTGCTTAGGCTTTTGATCCGCCCGAATTGGCTATGGTAATCTGGGTGACATCGCAATTGCCGCTTTCAAATGTTGCGGCGCAAGAGGTGAGATAAAAGTTCCACATACGGCGAAACCGATCATCAAATCCCAAAGCCGCTGCCTGATCCCATTTGGCGTTAAAAACATCATGCCAGCGCCGCAATGTTTGCGAATAGCTTAGGCCAAACTCTTTGGACTTAACCACCGACAATCCTGCATTTTGCACTTCCGCTTTCAGCGCATTCGGACTGGGCAGCATACCACCGGGGAAGATGTATTTCTGAATAAAGTCAACACCGCGCTGGTAAACCTCCCAGCGGGCATCTTGGACTGTAATGATTTGCAAGGTTGCCTGCCGGCCCGGATGAAGGCAATTTTTTATGGTTTCGAAATACACCGGCCAGTATTTTTGCCCAACCGCTTCAAACATTTCGATACTGGCGATCCCGTCATAGCGGCCTTTTTCATCACGGTAATCTTGAAGTTTTATATTAACTTTATCCTGCAAGGCTTTGCTTTCAATCCTTTTCTTTGAGTATTCAAGCTGTTCTTTACTGATCGTTAAACCAGTGACATTCAATCCTCTTTCTTTTGCGGCATATTCTGCAAACCCGCCCCAGCCGCAGCCGATTTCCAAGACATGATCGCCTTCTTTGACCCCCATTTGATCCACCATTGAGGCATATTTTGCAATTTGAGCCGCCTCAAGGCTTTCCTGCCCTGTGGTGAACAGGGCCGAAGAATAGGTCATAGTTTCGTCAAGCCAGAGCCCGTAGAAGTCATTGCCAAGATCATAGTGATGGCTGATGTTTTTGCGCGCCTGTCGTTTCGAATTGCTTTGCAGCCAAAACCGAAGCTTTTCGTAAAAGCGTACCAACCCCATGCCCGGAAAACCGTCATAAAGATCATCATTATCTGCATGAACCCAATCCATAAAGGCCTGCAAATCGGGTGTGCTCCACCAGTGCTCAAGATAGGCATCTGAAAACCCAAGATCCCCTTCCCTGATCAGCCGCGCAAAGACCTCAGGATTGTGTATATCAACTTGGGCAACGGGACCGGCGTTTTTGCCTTCTGTGCGGAAAATACGCCCGTCGGGCAGGGCAAAATCCAACCGACCAGCGTTCATGTCGCTCGCCATGTCAAAGACTTGCCCGAAATACCGTGGCAGATTTTTCTGATTTTTTGTGGTCGTTAAGTACATCAACCTTTCCCTTTAAAAACAACGGTTCTCATAGGCATTCAACGCCTTTTGGCGACCCTCTGCGAGGGTAACAACGGGACTAGGATAAACCAAGTCTGGTTTTAATTTCCAGCCTTTTGGTATGGCTTCAAAGTAACTAATTGCAGTTGAGCTTGGATTATTGGTAATTTCTGCAATCCAACGCTCTTGATAGAGGCCACCCGGGTCAAATTTTGCCAATTGGGTATCCGGGTTGAATATCCGAAAATAGGGGGCTGCGTCCGGGCCCGAGCCGGCTGCCCATTGCCACCCCATTGCATTGCTAGCGCAGTCCCAGTCAATGAGGCACTGCTCAAACCACTTTTGTCCAATGCGCCAGTGACACATCAAATGCTTGGTTAAATATGAGGCGACAATCATCCGGCCGCGATTATGCATCCGGCCGGTGACATACATCTCGCGCATGGCGGCATCTACGAAACGTATGCCAGTGCGCCCTTGTTTCCACGCGTGCACCTTGGGATCATCTTCATCACATGACCACGGAAATGCATCCCAATCCGGCTTCCAGTTTGAATGGGCAATATGCGGCGTGTGATACAAAAGATGATAGGCAAAATCGCGCCAGACCAACTGCCGCAAGAACGCCTCGGCCCCTGCATTTCCGTCAAAGTGAGAGCGCAGTGCCGCATGCCAGCATTGGCGCGGGCTTATTTCCCCAAGGGCAAGGTTTTCCGCTATCGAGGATGTACCCTGCACCGCAGGTATATCCCGCCGCTGGGCATAAAACGCCACATCATTTTGCAGAAAATCTGCCAATCTGGACGCGGCGGCGGCTTCGCCAAGCTGCACATAGGCGCGCGTGACTTCCGCGCCGCGACCCATGCCTTTGGCCATCTGCCAATCCCCTAGCTGTTCGGACCTCGGCCCTTCAAGGGGCGCTTGAAACCTAGTCACTTTGGGCAGGGGCGCCGTAACATCAAGATTTTTGACCGCATTCCAAAACGGTGTAAAAACCCGGTAATAGCCTCCGGTTTTTGTCTCAACGCTCATCGGTTCAAACAATACAGCCCCGCCAAAGCTTTCGACCTTGATACCGCGCTCTTTAAATGCCTTTTTAATTGCGCTGTCGCGGATCATCGCTTTGGTTTCGTACAGTCGGTTCCACACCAGATGATCGGCCCCAGTTTCATCGATTAGGGCCTCTAACACCTGCTGCGGCTCACCAGAGCGAAAGATTAGGGTGCCGCCAATTTCATTAAGGGCCGTAGAAAAATGTTCAAGCCCGAGCCCAAGCCGCCATTTTGGCGCTGCACCAAGCTCTTGTTGCAATTGATCATGTATGACAACCGGAATGACCGGCCTACCAGATTGCAAAGCGGCTGTCAGGGCTGGATTGTCCGCCAGACGCAAATCGCGCCTTACCCAATAGATCACCGCTGACTGCTGCTGCATATCCGACCCCGCTGTGTTTAAGCTTGATACGGATGCGCCGGCCCTATTGGATCAAATAATGTCGTCTAAAGCATTCAATAATTTATCTATTTCCGCCTGATCGGTGTAATGTACAAAACTCATTCTTAAAACGCCTTGGTCCGGGTCAATCCCCATTCCTTCTAGGGCGCGCACCGCATAAAAGTTATCGCCGCCGGCCATAATGCCGTGGTCTGCCAATTTCTGCGCCACTTCAAGGGCAGGCTTTCCAAGGTCGACCGCAACCGTCGGAGCACGGTTTTGCGCTTGATCCGGACCCAGCAGGCGGGCTGAATTTTTCTGCCGAAGATAATTCAGTACAGGCTGTAAAAGTATCTTTTCTTGATCGCGCATAAGCCTATGAACAGCCTCACTGCGCTCAGCAGGCGACGCTTGATCGCCGAAATGATGATCATAAAGCGCGTCAAAATAATCTGCCATACCCGCGCTGGCGGCAATTTGCGCATGATCCGGTCCAGCCGGTGTAAAGCGTTTGTAAAGTGAGCCGTGGTTAAAGTAATGCCCTTGATTGGGCAGGGTTTCCCCCAAGGCGCGCCGGATCACCATAATACCTTGATGCGGCCCATAGGTTTTATAGGACGAAAACAGATAAATATCTGCGCCCATCTGCGCAACATTTGGCAAACCATGCGGCGCATAGCTCACCCCGTCAACGCAGACAAAAGCCCCCGCTGCATGTGCCATAGCACATATGTCAGCCACCTGATTAATCTCGCCAATCACGTTCGAGCAATGCGGGAAACACACCAAACGGACTTTG
>CABZJG010000127.1 GCA_902525995.1 Paracoccaceae bacterium
CGCCGCTATTGGCGTCAATAAATTCCAGCACCAGCGGACGAATGTTTTCACGCCAGCTTTTCCCGGCAAAGATGCCATAGTGACCCGCTTCTGGTTCAACGTGGCTGGCCTTTTTATCCGCTGGAAGCCCAGAGCAAAGATCCAGTGCGGCAATACATTGCCCGGGCGCAGATATGTCATCTTTCGCGCCTTCGACAGTTTTGATTGCAACATTGGTGATTTTGGAAAAATCAATTTTCTTTCCGGCCACTGTAAATCGGTTTCGTGCAATTTCGCGCTGTTTGAAAATCCGCTCAACCGTTGACAGGTAAAATTCAGCGGTCATGTCCATCACAGCGAGGTATTCATCATAAAACTTGTTGTGTTTGTCATGCTCCGAGGCCGTGTTTTGGGCCACGCGTATGATCTGATCGGAAAAGGCTTGGCTGTGCCTGTCGCTGTTCATCGACATAAAGGAGGCCAGTTGCAATAAACCGGGGTACACTTTGCGCCCCACTCCGGCATATTTAAATCCGACCTGCTGAATTAAGGTATGCTCAAGCTGGCCCATGGTAACGCGACGGCCAAAATCAGTGACATCAGTGGGCGCCGCATCCGGATCAACCGGCCCGCCGATCAATGTTAGGCTGCGCGGCTGCGCCGCTGGGTTTTCTTCGGCCAGATAGGCTGTGGCTGCCAAAGCCAGGGGCACAGGTTGGCATACGGCAATAATATGGGTTTCCGGTCCAAGGTGATTTAAATACTCCACCAGATAGAGCGTATAATCTTCGACATCAAACTTACCCTTTGAAACGGGTATATCGCGTGCATTGTGCCAGTCCGTGACATAAACTTCGCAATCACCAATCAGGCTTTTGACTGTTGACCTTAGTAATGTTGCGTAATGCCCGGACATGGGCGCGATTAAAAGCACTTGGCGGGATGCAGGTTTGAGGCCCTGCACTTCAAAGTGAATTAAATCTCCAAAGGCCCCTGAAACAACTGGCTTGACTTGAACCGAATGATCGCGGCCATCATCACAGGTGATGCTGTCAATGCCCCAGTCCGGCTTGGTGATCATCCGCTGAAAGCTGCGCTCGGTCACTTGCCCCCAGGCAGCGGCCCATTGCAGCCATGGGTTCGGAACTGCGGAAAAAGCTGGATAAGACGCGAAGGCCTGTGCGGTTGCGCCCATCCACTGGTTGGTGTTGCGCATGGCTTCCATTAAATCGTAGCTGGCCATATGGCGCATTGCTCTCTCCTTGCTTTGGAGTGGCGCTCATCGATATTTCGTCGATTTACCTCGCACCCAAATATTGTTATGCTGCACAGCAGCGAAGGTATGCGGAAAATTTTCAAATGACAACCACTGACACAGATATTGAAACCCAAACTTTAAGATTAGAGGAAAATATTGCGAAATTAGATGAATTGAACCATCGGTTGATTGCGGTGTTGAAAACAAAAAAGACAACCGATCCGGCCCTGAGTGGTCCCGGTCATGATTTGGCAATAAAGACGACAGCAGCCTATTGGCAGGAGGCAATCCAAAATCCAAGCAAGCTGATTGAGCACCAGATTGCCTATTGGGGCAAAACGCTCACCCATTTTATTGAAGCGCAAAGCACGATTTTGAATAATGGAAATGAGGCGGCAGAGACAGATACCAAGTTTGATAAGCGATTTTCCAATCCTTTGTGGTATAGCCATCCCTTTTTTAAGTTCATCAAACAACAGTATTTGCACAATGCAGAAGCAGTGCAAACGGCCATAGAGTCCGTGGACGGACTTGAGACAACTGAGAAAAAGCGTCTTGAATATTTTGCCAAGCAAATCGTCGATATGATGGCGCCGACGAATTTTCTGGCGACAAACCCCGACGCTTTAGAGCAAGCGGTTCAAACCCAAGGTCAGTCGCTCATCGACGGGTTGGAAAACCTTATTGCAGATCTTGAGGCGAATGATGGCGAATTGGTTGTTCGTCTGGCGGATGAGCAAGCCTTTGAGCTTGGCCGTAATATTGCGACCACACCGGGAAAAGTTGTGTTTCGCAACCACATGTTCGAGTTGATCCAATACAGCCCCAGTACAAAAACCACACATGAAATCCCCTTGGTGGTTTTTCCACCTTGGATCAACAAATTCTATATTTTGGATCTCACAGCGCAAAACAGTATGATTAAATGGCTGGTTGATCAGGGCTTTACTGTTTTTGTTGTCTCTTGGATCAATCCGGACGCCAGTTACAAGGATGTTTCGCTCGAAGACTATATCGAGCATGGTTATTTACAAGCCTTTGAAACTGTTCGCGCGGCAACGGGGCAGCAAAAAGTGAATACGGTTGGCTATTGTATCGGTGGGACCACCTTGGCCCTGACTTTGGCCTTGCTAAAGCAGCGCGGCCAGCGGTTGGTCAACAGTGCAACCTTCTTTACCACATTGACAGATTTCTCTGATCAAGGAGAGTTTTTACCATTTCTGCAAAATGATTTCGTTGATGGAATTGAGCAGGCGGTCGATGCGAAAGGCATTCTTGAAAGCTACATCATGGCGCGCACTTTTAGCTTTTTGCGGTCAAATGATCTGATTTATACACCCGCAATTAAAAGCTATATGATGGGCAAAGCGCCCCCTGCCTTTGACCTTTTATATTGGAATGGAGATGGCGCAAACCTGCCCGGTAAGATGGCCGTTCAATATCTTCGGGGGCTGTGCCAGAGAAATGAATTTGCCGAGGGTGGCTTTGAGCTTTTCGGGCAAAAGTTACAGTTGCAGAACGTTGATGTACCGCTCTGCGCCATAGCGTGTGAAACTGATCATATTGCCAATTGGAAAGACAGCTATCGGGGTTTGCAGCAAATGGGCAGCCGCTCCAAAACCTTTATTTTGGCAGAATCGGGGCATATTGCCGGTATCGTCAATCCGCCAAGCAAAAATAAATATGGGTATTTTCTTCATTCTGATTTGAAAAAAACACCCGAAAACTGGCATGTAGACGCCAAACACCACGCGGGCAGCTGGTGGCCGGAATGGGCGGAATGGTTGAAAAAACGTTCAGGAAAACAACGGGATGCACTTGTGCCTGGCAGTGAAAACTTGCCTGTCATTTGTGATGCACCGGGGCTTTACGTCACCCAGAAAGCGAAAGTTTAAACAAGTTTTTTTGCTGCAGTGCAGAAAAAGACTTGAAATGCTGCGCTGCAGTATGCATATAGAACCTATCGATAGATTCAGAAATACATTCTGAGCATTCAAAGGATAAAAAAATGGCGACTATGACACCAGATATGACTACGTTTTTTAAAGATATTTTGGGCGCATACCCCGTAGACACAAAATTCTACCAAGATGCATTTGATAACTCAGCTGCGATGAACGAAAAAATGACCAAGGTCGCCTTGCAAGCGGTTCAGCAAAGCGCTGATATCTCTAACAAATGGACAAAAGAGACATTGGGAAAAATCTCAACGATCGCCAAAGCAAAAACTGACCCGGCTGATTATGCCAAAGCCCTGACTGATTTTGCATCTGCACAGGCAGAAGCAACAGCTGAAAATATCGCAGCTTTTGCAGAAGTCGCAAAAAAAGCACAGATGGAAACTGTTGAGCTGGTAATGGCAGCGGGTAAAGAGGCCACTCAGGACGCAACAGACGCCGTTGCAAAGGCCACCAAAGACGTCAACGCCTCAGCAAAGAAAGCCGCTGCGAAGTAATTTTTCTTTCGTTTTCTCCTCCCAAGAAAACTCTATAGGGTGAGCAATAGCTCACCCTTTCTTTTTTTTCTGCAAGCGCGTAGACTTTGCCGCAGTGCTGCATTTTTCGGAGGTCAACCGTGTCGACGACAGACAAACCACTCTTGATAAAACGATATGCAAGTCGACGCTTGTACAATACAGAAACCAGTGACTACGTCACGCTTGATGATATTGCAGGCTTTATTCGGGACGGCCGAGAGGTTCAGATCATAGACCTTAAATCTGGCGATGACCTAACCCGCCAATTTTTACTTCAGATCATTGCTGATCACGAAAGTCGCGGCGAAAATGTTCTGCCCATCAATGTGCTCACCGATTTGGTGCGCAGCTATACCACCCAAGCCACCAGTATCGTACCGCAGTTTTTGGCCATGTCTTTCGATATGATGCGCGATGGGCAATCAAAAATGCTTGAAAACATGGGGGCCATGAGCCCGCTTTCTGGAATGCCCGGTTTCGAAGCGATGCAGGCTCAGCAAGAAGCGTTTCTAAAGGCTATGACAGGTGGTTTTTCCACCCGCCCTGATGACCCGCCCAAACCAGAACCATCTGCGGCGGACCCTGCCGATACCAGTGATTTACAAACAATAAAATCACAATTGGCAGACCTGCAGGCACAGCTGGAGAAGTTAAGCCGGTAGTTTTTTGGCGCGCCCTGAGGGGCTATAAATGAGCTAAAGTCCCAAACGGTCGCGCATGGCATACCAACTCATTGCCAAAACCAGCAGTGGGCTGCGCAAACGGTTGCCGCCCGGAAACTGAATGGCCGGGACTTTCGACAGGGTTTCAAATCCACCCGCGACGCCGTTAATGGCCAATGCCATCATTTTACCTGCATGGGTTGCCGTACCCACCCCATGGCCGGAATAACCGGACGCGCTCAGGATATTGGGTTCCAACCTTGCCAAATAGGGCATGCGCCGCACGGTTATTCCCAAAGTGCCGCCCCAAGCATAGTCAATTTTGACATCTGTGAGATGCGGAAAAATCTCTGTCATCGGCTTGCGGACTGTTTTCGTGATGTCCTTTGGAAACCGATAGCTATAATTTTCGCCGCCCCCAAAAAGCAGGCGGCCGTCATGCGATAGACGAAAATAATTCACAACAAACTTTGTATCGGCCACCGCAACATCTTTGCTCAGCACCCGCGCCGCTGCGCTGCCCAGCGGCTCGGTTGCAACGATGAAGTTATTTATCGGCATCACGCGGCGGGCTACTTTTGGCTCAAGCCCGCCTAAGTAACCATTGCAGGCAATCACCACATGCTGGCAGCGTAACACCCCGTTTTTGGTTGTCACAACAGGGTTTGATCCCCGAGCAATTTTTTGAACGCGGGTCTGCTCATAAATTTCAACGCCCGCGTTGATCGCCGCTTTTGCAAGGCCCAACACAAAGCGCAAGGGATGCAGATGTGCAGCCCCGTGATCCAATATGCCGCCATAGTAACGCGGGGACGGGCACAGGTCTTTCGTAGCGCTGCGGTCTAACCTGTCAATCTGCGTATAGCCATAGCGGTTTTCAAGAAAATCAGCATAGTGGTGCAATTCGTCCATTTGCTTTCGGTTAAAACCAATACCCGCCACACCGGGCCTTAAATAACAATCAATTTTATGAACTTTTATCAATGATTTGACAGTGTCCTTGGCATCTTCTGCAAGCTGCCAAAGCTGATCTCCAACGCTGTCGCCCATCAGCTTCAGCAGATCGTCTTGGTCCATCCTTTGGCCAGTTCCAAGCTGACCTCCATTGCGCCCCGATGCCCCAAAGCCAATTCTTTGCGCATCCAAAAGCGCCACTTTAAAGCCAGCCTCTGCAAGGTGCAGCGCCGCAGAAAGCCCTGTGGAACCCGCGCCCACGACACAGACATCAGTCTGGTGTTCGCCGTGCAATTGCGCAAATTCAT
>CABZJG010000128.1 GCA_902525995.1 Paracoccaceae bacterium
AGTGTACCCTAGCAAAAATGCGCAAGTTTCGGGTCGTGATGTATGGATAGGATGTGGTAGAAAAAGTGAGCATCACATTTAAGGGCGGCTCAGTGGCAGTTCAAAAATCACCTTCATTGGATCTTACATCTGCGACCATGCTCTTCTCACTGGCGGCTGTTTGGGGCGGATCATTTTTCTTTGTCGAAGTCGCCTTGCAAGAGGTTCCTCCTTTGACCATTACTTTGCACCGCGTTTTCTGGGCGGTTCCAGTCCTTGGCCTAATTGTGCGCTGGCACGGCATTGCGTTTCCAACTTCACTACGGGTTTGGGGCGCTTATCTGATAATGGGCGCGCTCAATAACGCGATCCCTTTTTCATTAATCATTTGGGCACAAGTGCATATCGACAGCGGTTTGGCCGCAATTTTGAACGCAACCACTGCTGTCTTTGGTGCGGTAATTGCCGGAGTGTTGCTTTCAGACGAGCGGTTGAGCGCGCAGAAGCTTGCGGGCGCAGTGCTTGGTCTAGCGGGTGTGGCCTTTATTATGGGGCGGTCTGCCTTAACCGGTTTTGACCCGCGTAACCTTGCCCAACTTGCTATGCTTGGCGCAGCGGTCTCCTACTCTTTTGCGAGTGTCTGGGGTAAATCAGTGCTTTCTGGCCAGCCACCACTGATGAATGCGTTTGGAATGGTAACGGCAAGTAGCTTTTTGATGGTCCCGATCGCGGTTGTTTTTGAAGGGCCGCCAAGTGGCTCTCTTTCCTTGCATGTTTGGGCCGCCCTAATAGGTATCGCAGTCCTGTCAACTGCGCTTGCTTATATGCTTTACTTTGCCACTTTGGTACGGGTCGGCGCTGCAAACTTAATGCTTGTCACCTTGCTCATCCCCCCATTTGCAATTGTTCTTGGCGCGCAATTTTTAGAAGAGCAAATGCGGCCAGAAGCATGGACCGGTTTTGCTATTATTGCTCTTGGGTTTGCGGTGACAGATGGCCGGCTATTCAAGCGGCGATCAAAAAGATAGAGCGGTAAAATTTTTCAATGGCACATGTTACATCGTAGGGGCGATATAAAGTCTGCCCTTACTTTTTTGCATCTGGACTGGAACACTTTTCCTTTCGGGCCGCACAGGCTAGAGTTTCGCTTATGGAATCGCAAATAGACTGGCACAGTGCACGCGCGCTGTTGGAATGGCAGGTGGAACTGGGCGCAACCGAGGCAATCTTGGATGCGCCGGTGGACCGCTTTACGCTTGAGGCTGCGCCGCCAAAACCAGCCGCTGCCAAAGCCAAGTTTGCCCAATCTGCGCCTCGGCCCATTGCCCAGCAAGATCCTGTTCCAATTGCCAAACAGATGGCCGAAGCGGCCAGCTCTCTTGACGCTTTGCAGGCTGCATTGGCCAGCTTTGAGCATTGTGATTTGCGGCGCGGGGCGCGCAATTTGGTGTTTAGTGACGGAAACCCTAAGGCGCAGGTGATGATTGTCGGGGAAGCGCCGGGCCGCGACGAAGACCAGCACGGCAAGCCCTTTGTTGGGCGCGCCGGTCAGCTTTTGGATAAAATGCTGGCTGCAATTGGTTTGGACCGGCATGCAGAAGCGGCGGAAAATGCAGCTTACATCACCAATGTTGTGCCCTGGCGGCCACCGCAAAACCGCGAACCCAGCCCTGAAGAGATCGCCATGCTCACGCCTTTTTTGCTGCGTCATGTCGCTTTGATCAAGCCAAGCGTTGTGGTGGCGATGGGCAATATTTCCTGTCAGGCCCTGTTTGGGAAGCGCGGCATCACCAAGCTGCGCGGACAGCTGCAAAGCTGCCGCGATACGGACGTGATACCGATGTTCCATCCGGCCTATCTTTTGCGCAATCCAAGCGCCAAGAAACTGGCTTGGGCAGACCTGTTGATGCT
Source organism: Paracoccaceae bacterium (assembly GCA_902525995.1). GTDB lineage: Bacteria > Pseudomonadota > Alphaproteobacteria > Rhodobacterales > Rhodobacteraceae > CABZJG01. Next base: position 1,891 of record CABZJG010000128.1, read on the forward strand.
CAAAGCAAAGCTGAGCAAAACATGAGCCGGATTGACGAAACACTTGATTTTATACCGGTCAGAATAGCGGTTTTAACGGTTTCTGACACCCGTAGTCTGGCCGAGGACCGCTCGGGCCAGACCTTGGTTGACCGGCTGACAGAGGCGGGCCATCAGCTTGCTTCGCGGGAAATAGTGCCCGATGAGCGTGCTGAAATAGCCCAGCAATTGCAGCGCTGGATTGATGATCCAGCGGTTGACGTGGTGATCAGCACGGGCGGCACGGGCCTGACCGGCCGCGATGTCACTGTTGAAGCGCACCGCGATGTTTATGAAAAGGAAATTGATGCCTTTGGCACGGTTTTTACTATGGTCAGCATGCAGAAAATTGGCACCTCTGCCGTGCAAAGCCGCGCCACCGCCGGTGTGGCGGGCGGAACCTATCTTTTTGCTCTGCCTGGAAGCCCCGGTGCCTGCCGCGATGCTTGGGATGAGATTTTACTAAAACAGCTCGATTTTCGCCATCGGCCCTGCAATTTTGTGGAAATAATGCCCCGTCTGGACGAAAATCTTCGACGGAGGTGAACCCAGCAACCGTATAAAACTGGCTTGGCAAAACCGTAATGCATACTACAACATAAAAGCATAGGCGGGTTTTTCGCGCTGAAAGGGGCTAAAATATGCGATTTTTTAGCAAAAGCCTTGTTGGGCTCTTGCTGCTGACCTTAACCTTGGGCTTGTTTGCCTATGCGGGGCAGATGGTCAGCTCAGCGATGAAAGACAGCATGTCGCGCAAGCCCCGAACGCCGCAGCAACGCGAACGGGTGTTCACCGTTAATGTGATCACTGCAGAGCCGCAATCCATTACCCCGATGCTAGAAGCCTTTGGCGAGGTTCAAAGCCGCCGCACGCTTGATTTGAGAATGGCCACCGGAGGGCAGGTGATCGAATTGGCCGAGGGCTTTGTTGAAGGCGGCCAAGTACAAGCCGGAGAAGTGCTTGTGCGGTTGAATGATGCTGACGCGCGCTCGGCTGTTGGCCGTGCAGAGGCGGATGTGACCGACGCGATGGCTGAAGTGGAAGAAGCCGACCGTGCGCTGGTGCTGATCAGTGATGAATTGCAAGCTGCGCAGGATCAGGCCGATTTGCGCAGCCGCGCCCTCGAACGCCAGTTAGACTTGAAAAACCGCGGCGTTGGCACCTCTGCGGCTGTGGAAACGGCCGAATTGGCAGCGTCTTCTGCCACCCAAGCGGTGCTGTCGCGGCGAAGCGCGGTTGATCAGGCCAAAGCGCGCAGAGCGCAGGCCGAAACCCGCCTTGCCAGAGCTGAATTGGCTTTGCAAGATGCCAGCCGGCGTTGGAAAGACACTGTTCTGACATCGGAATTTAGCGGAACGCTCGGCAGTATCAGTTTAGTAAAGGGCGGTCTGGTCACCCCGAACGAGAAAATTGGCAGCTTGATTGATCCCGAAACCCTTGAGGTTGCATTTCGGGTGTCAACCGAACAATACGCACGGCTGCTTGATCGGTCGGGAAAGCTGATCAAAAGTCAGGCTAAAGTCTCGCTCAATGTCTTTGGAACAGAGCTGACCACAGATGCTGTGTTAAGCCGTGACAGCGGGTCGGTTGGCGCTGGTCAAACTGGGCGGCTTTTGTTTGCCAAACTGCAAAACCCGCGCGGATTAAAGCCCGGTGATTTTGTCACTGTGGCGCTGAGCGAGCCAACGATGGACAACGTTATCAGACTGCCGTCATCTGCCCTGAATGCAGATAACGCGGTTTTGGTTTTGACCGAGGACGACAGGCTCCAAAGTACCGAGGTGCGGGTCTTTCGCCAACAAGGCGACCATATTCTAGTGCGGGGGCGCGGTTTAAGCGGCCGCGAGGTCGTGGCCGAGCAAACGCCGGTTTTGGGAAGTGGGATCAAGGTGAAACCACTGAGAAGCGGCGAGGCCAGCACCCCCAAAGAGCCCGAAGTCGTTGAACTCAGCGATGAGCGGCGCGCCAAACTTATCGCGGCAATAGAAAACAATGCCTGTATTCCAAAAGATGCCACAGAACGGATTTTAAAGCAGCTCAAGCAGGACAAAGTACCGGCCAAAGTGGTTGAGCGCATTGAAAGCCGGATGGGAGGATAGACATGGTACGTGATCTTCCCAAAGCCGCTGGCGGTATTCTGTCGTATTTCACCCGTCATGGGACAGCTGCAAATTTACTATTGGTGGTTTTGATTATTGCCGGTCTGGTCAGCTTGCCGCGTATGCGTGCGCAGTTCTTTCCAGATGTTATTATCGACAATGTCACTGTCAGTGTTGTGTGGCGCGGCGCGGGCGCCGAAGATGTTGATGATGCGATTGTGCAATTGCTTGAGCCTGCCTTGCTGTCTGTTGAAGGTGTAACAGGCGCAAAAAGCACATCACGCGAAGAACGGGCCAGCATTTTATTGGAATTTGAACCCGGCTGGGATATGGCGCGCGCGGCGGCCGATATCGAAACAGCTGTGGATCAGGTCACGACCCTCCCTGATGACGCCGAAGATCTATTGGTACGGCGTGGGGCTTGGCGCGACCGTGTAACAGACGTCATCATTTCCGGCCCGCTTGACCCTGAGCAGCTGGCTTTGTTTGCTGATGAGTTGGTTTTGCGTCTGTTCGCCGAAGGTGTGACACGGGCCACCGTGACCGGGGTGGCCGCCCCGGAAACCGTCATCGAGGTTCCGGCGATGAATTTGGTGGCGCATGACATCACCATGCAGCAAATCGCGGCGGTGATTGCACAAGAAGTCAGTGCCGATCCTGCGGGCGATGTCAGCGGCGCAAATGCGCGGGTGCGCACCGGTGTGGAAAAGCGTTCGGCAGAGCAAATAAGGCGTATCGTGCTGCGCTCGAACGCGGATGGGTCCTATTTGCGCATTGGGGATATTGCACAGGTTCGCGTCGAAGGGGTCGACCGGCAAAGAGGATATTTTGTGCGTGAAAATCCAGCCATTTCGGTGCGTGTGGACCGCTCGCAACAGGGCGACGCCATCGAAATTCAGGATACAGTCCAGCGGATTGCCGACCGGTTATCGGAAACCTTGCCGGAAGGGGCCCAGATCGAGTTGATCAGAACCCGTGCAGAGTATATTTCGGGCCGCCTGAACATGCTGCTTGAGAATGGGCTCAGCGGTCTAGGGCTTGTACTGATCTTGCTGTTTCTGTTTTTGAATGCGCGCACGGCTTTTTGGGTGGCCGCTGGTATTCCGACGGCGATGCTTGCTGCGCTTGCAATCATGTATGCTGCAGGCATTACCATTAACATGATTTCATTGTTCGCCTTGATCATCACTTTGGGGATCGTAGTTGATGATGCCATTGTGGTGGGTGAACATGCTGATAGCCGCGCTCGCAAGGGGCTTGGCCCGATTGAAGCGGCCGAAACGGCTGCGCGCCGTATGGCTCTGCCAGTATTTGCGGCAACCACAACCACGATCATTGCCTTTTTCGGACTGGTCGCGGTGGGCGGCAGATTTGGTGATTTGATTGCAGATATCCCGTTTACCGTTGTGGTGGTGCTGGCCGCCTCATTTATTGAGTGCTTTTTGATTTTGCCAAACCACATGGCACATTCCCTCAAGCACGGGGTGAAAAACCACTGGTATGACATGCCAAGCCGTGTGGTCAATATTGGCTTTGAGTGGGTCCGTGAAACCCTGTTCCGCCGGCTGATGGC
>CABZJG010000129.1 GCA_902525995.1 Paracoccaceae bacterium
ATAACTGTAGCGCCCCAGAACGACATCTGCCCCCATGGTAGCACATAGCCCATGAATACTGTCGCCATCATCAAAACATAGATAATCATTCCGATGATCCAAGTGACTTCACGAGGAGCTTTGTAAGAGCCATAATACAGACCCCGGAATATATGGGCATAAACCGCAACAAAGAACAAAGAAGCCCCGTTCATGTGTAAATAACGGATCATATGACCGCCATTCACGTTCCGCATAATGTGCTCAACCGAAGCGAACGCCATATCTACATGCGGGGTGTAGTGCATAACCAAAACAATGCCGGTAATAATTTGCAAAGCCAGACAAAAAGTCAAAACAATGCCCCAAATCCACATCCAGTTCAGGTTCTTGGGAGTTGGGATCATCAAGGTGTCATAAAGGAGACCAACAACAGGCAGCCGTTTGTGCAGCCATTTTTCGCCAGAAGATTTTGGTTCGTAATGGTCGTGAGGAATTCCAGCCATTCTATACGCTCCTTAACCAAGTTTGATCGTGGTTGAATCCACGAATTTTGCAACGGGAACCTGAAGGTTCTCAGGGGCTGGACCTTTGCGAATGCGGCCAGACGTGTCGTAATGCGAACCATGACATGGGCAAAACCATCCGTGAAAGTCTCCGGCACCATCGCCAAGAGGCACACAACCCAAGTGGGTACAAACACCCATCATCACAAGCCATTCACCGGTTTCATCCAGCGCGCGGTTTTGGTCAGACGCATCCAAATCAGGTGCATTTTTGTTACGCGCAGAGGCATCAATTAATTCCGTCAGTTCGACTGCACGAGCTTCAGAAATTTCTTTTTCGGTTCTGCGGCGAATAAAAACAGGTTTGCCAAGCCACTTTACAGTCAACTGCGTTCCCGGAGCCACTTCCGAAATATCAACGCGAATCGATGAGAGTGCCTTAACGTCTGCCGATGGGTTCATTTGGTTCACCAAAGGCCAAATTGCGGCGCCTGCGCCTACTGCGCCTGTGCCAGCCACTGCATAGTATAAAAAGTCTCTGCGTGTGCCTTCGTGATCGTCTGCGTGTGACACGAGGTAAGCTCCATTTGTTAATTAGGCTTATCGCCCTATATTTCGTTTTCGATCCAACAGATCATAACCCTTTGATAGGCTATTTAACGAGGGTTACGCCCTGCGTCTAGCGTAGGATGCTACCCGCGCCTATTTAGCGCGGATGTGTCGCAAGTTTTTTGCAATTTTTTGCTTTTTGCGGACTGTAATGTACAAAAAACACATTTCTTGGTGGTGAAAAACGATGCCGATTCCATTCTCATACTGGGAAAATACGTAACCCAGGCGACTCTCACGCCGAACCCATTCTCAAGTTCGCGAACTCAAACTTGAAAAATCTTTATCATGATCGATTCTTGTTGAAGCCGAATGTAGGGCAGGACAGCTTGCCAATTAAACCCTCACCAACTGTTCGTAGCTTTCCGAAATGTCACGGGTCAATGCACCGACTTCAAAGTTATAGTCGCCAATTTGCCCAACAGGGGTCACTTCTGCAGCTGTCCCTGTAAGCCAACATTGCTCAAATCCTTCAAGCTCATCTGGCATTATATGGCGCTCTATTACCGCCACCCCTTTTTCGCGCAGCATTTGAATAACCGTTTGACGTGTCAAACCGTTCAAAAATGAGTCTGGCGTCGGTGTATGCACTTCACCATTTTTAACAAAGAAAATATTTGCCCCAGTAGCCTCAGCAATGTAGCCACGATAATCAAACATCATTGCATCGCTACAGCCTTTGGCCTCTGCTGCGTGCTTTGACATTGTTGCAATCATATAAAGCCCTGCAGCTTTGGCTTGAGAGGGCGCAGTTGCTGGATCCGGGCGGCGCCATTTTGCAATATCAAGCTTGGCCCCTTTCATCTTTGCATCGCCGTAGTAATTTCCCCAGAACCAGACGGCTATAGCCATCCTGACAGGGTTGCGCGCCGAGGCAACGCCCATATCTTGCCCTGCACCACGCCAAGCAAATGCCCGCACATAGGCGTCGGTCAACCCATTGGCTTTTAGAGCCGTCTCTTTAGCTTGCTCAATTTCATCAACAGAATAGGGTATATCAAAATCAATTAACTTAGCAGAGGCAATTAATCTTTCAGAATGCTCGCGGCTTTTGAAAATCTTACCATTGTAAGCCCTTTCTCCTTCGAAAACAGAACTGGCGTAATGCATCGCATGGGTAAGCACATGAACGTTGGCTTCACGCCAATCAATAAGGCGACCATCTAACCAAATCTTACCGTCACGATCGTCATAACCACTTTCCATGATATACCCCTTTTTTCTCCATCCTCTTGGAGGCCTTTCCGAAAATTTCAATAATATGTCCGAAGCGGTCATATTATTCCAAAAAAACTGTGAATCGCTAACAGTTGCCTCTTGGAATGTCAACAAGGCTGACATAAACTTTGACTATTCAAAATGTGGGAGGTTTTTATGGAGAGCGCCCTATCGTCTCACCATGACAAAGGTCAAGCTTTACTCTATTTGACCGATGAACAACTCCGCCAAGGCATCGAAGCGATGTTTTTCGCCTATAGAGGCTTTACTGCTGATCCGGACCGAATATTGGCGCAATTCTCCTATGGGCGGGCTCATCATAGAGCTTTGCACTTCATTAACGGCGCGCCGGGCACAACAGTAAATAATTTACTAAACATCTTGGGGGTCACTAAGCAATCCTTAAACAGAGTATTGCGCTCTTTAATTGAAGATGGCTTAGTTGAAAGCCACGTTGGTAAGAAAGATCGCCGCAAGCGTCATCTATTTTTGACAGTAGAGGGGGTTAAGTTAGAGCAAAAGCTATCTAATGCACAGCGCCTGCGCATGCGCAGCGCTTTTCGCACAGCAGGGCCAGAGGCGGTTGCCGGTTTTCGCACTGTTTTAGAAGCCATGATGGATCCCAAAATGCGCAATACTTACTCTAACATGCGCGATAATGGGAGCTAATGCACGATGCAAACCCATCTATTGGTTGTTGATGACGATGAACGCATATGCCTGCTTCTCCAAAAATATCTGATCAGAAATAGCTTTCTTGTCTCCATTGCCCGAGATGCGGCACATGCAAGAAGATTATTGATAGGTCTAGAGTTCGACATGATAATACTTGACGTTATGATGCCGGGCGAAGATGGCGTTAGTCTTACTCAAGATCTGTGCCAAACAGCCAATATTCCTATCTTACTTCTGACAGCAAAAAACGAAATCGATGATAGGATAGCCGGTCTTGAAGCCGGGGCAGATGACTATCTTGCAAAACCCTTTGAACCAAAAGAACTGCTGCTCAGAATAAACTCAATTTTGCGGCGCTTGCCTGACCCAAAAGAAGGCAAAATTCTTCCAAAAATTATTACCCTTGGCCCTGTAAGGTATGACCTAGAGAAAGGAGAGCTTTGGCACGGCGAGGATCAAATTCGTCTTACTGCGACTGAGAGCCAATTGATGCGAGTTTTTGCCGCCAGTGCCGGAGAACCGGTAAGCCGAGCACATTTGGTGAGCGAAATGGGGCGGGGCGCTGATCTTGCACAAGACAGAGCCATTGATGTACAAATTACGCGTCTTAGAAGAAAAATTGAAGTGAACCCAAAAGAACCTCGCTATCTACAAACTGTGCGCGGATCAGGTTACATGCTAATTGCTGACTAGGGCTTCACGCTTGCAGTGACATAATTTACGCTAAGATCGCGATCAGAAAGCCGCCATTGCCAACTCAACGGATTGAAAACAAAGCCTTTGCGATCTACTGGGTCAAGAGCGGCTTTCCGGATCAGTTCTGCTAGCTCATCCGGCGTGATAAACTTTGACCACTGGTGCGTTCCTTTTGGCAGCCACCGCATAATATATTCAGCTCCTAAGATGGCCATAGCAAAACTTCTAGGGTTACGATTGATCGTTGAGCAAATCATCAAACCACCAGATTTTAACAATTTCTGACAAGATGTAAGATAAGACTGCGGATCAGCCACATGCTCAATCACTTCCATATTGAGAACAACATCAAACTCTTCAGACAATTCGACAAGTGCTTCTGCTGTCCCTGCACGATAATCAATATCCAGCTGGGATTGCTGAGCATGCATTTGGGCCACGGGAATGTTGCCTTCGGCGGCATCTACACCGACAACTGTTGCGCCCAGTCTTGCCATCGGTTCACATAAAAGCCCACCTCCGCAACCAATATCTAGAATTCTGAGACCTTTGAAAGGTTTTTCCAAACTCATATCACAGTTAAACTCTGCAGTAATTTGGGTTAAAATATAGTCAAGCCGACATGGGTTAAGCATATGCAAAGGCTTGAACTTGCCGTTGGGGTCCCACCATTCGGCCGCCATGCGTTCAAATTTCGCAATCTCTTGCGGGTCGACAGTCGAATTTGAGGCTTGCATCTTTTGCTCCGTCTGGTCATTTGCATGCATAATCTAATATATAGGTTCACATGGACAAATTCTCAGGTCAAAAACGCGCAGCTCAGTATTTATATGGACCAATTGATCCTTTTGCGCATCAAATGCTTGATACCGGTGACGGTCATAAGCTGTATATAGAACAATGTGGCAATCCAGATGGCATACCGGTTGTTGTGCTACATGGTGGACCCGGTGGTGGATCCAGCCCCATGATGCGTCGGTATTTTGATCCAGAAAAATTCCATATTGTGCTTTTCGACCAGCGTGGTTGCGGCAGATCCACTCCTAAAGCCAGCGTCAAGAACAATACCACATGGCATCTTGTCAAGGATATGGAGTTGATCCGCGAAACATTGGGCCTTGATAAATGGGCAATATTTGGCGGCAGCTGGGGGGCGACATTGGCATTGATTTACGCACAATCGCATCCTAGCACAGTGACCCAACTCATTCTACGCGGTGTTTTTTTAATGACCAAGCGGGAACTAGATTGGTTTTATGGTGGGGGAGCTGGCCAGTTTTGGCCTGATGCTTGGGGAAAATTTATTGAAAACATTCCGACTGCTGAACACTCTGATCTTATAGAAGCCTACCACCAAAGGCTTTTCTGTGGCGACTTAAGAACAGAGATGCAGTTTGCGCGCAGTTGGGCGACATGGGAAAATGCCTTGGCGTCGATTGCCTCAAATGGACAAGGAGGAACAGCACACAGCGATTACGCGCGCACGTTTTCAAGACTGGAAAACCACTATTTCATCAACAATGGATTTTTAAATTTCGACGGGCAAATAATTGCCCAGATGGATAAGATTGCCCATATACTAGGTTTCATTGTCCAAGGTAGATACGATATGATTTGCCCGCCCAAAAGTGCGTGGGACTTGGCAAAAGCCTGGCCCAAGTCTGACTTGCGTATGATCCGCAATTCCGGGCATGCCATGTCTGAGCCAGGTATCAGCGCTGAATTGGTTCGTATTATGGATTTAATTGCAGAAATGACTGACTGAAGGACGTCTTTTTGCAAAATACGTACCGGGTTGACCAGCGAAATACACCAGACAATCCGATCTAACTGACTTTTCCTCCCCAGTCCACTTGCTAGAGCAGGTAATAATACCAACATAAGGATATGC
>CABZJG010000130.1 GCA_902525995.1 Paracoccaceae bacterium
TGAAGAGGGGGGAATGACCCGCTCTCTTCCTCTCAACTCTCACGCCTAAGAACAAAGGCTCGTAACATGCAAAGCCAAAATATCCGGATCCGGCTAAAGGCATTTGACTACCGTGTGCTCGACAGCAGCACACAGGAAATTGTCAATACCGCCAAACGCACCGGCGCTTCGGTTCGGGGTCCGATCCCTCTGCCGAACAAAATTGAAAAATTCACTGTTTTGCGTGGTCCACACGTAAACAAGAAATCACGTGATCAGTTTGAAATTCGCACACATAAGCGTCTTTTGGACATTGTTGATCCTACGCCGCAAACCGTCGATGCTTTGATGAAGCTCGATCTGGCTGCGGGCGTTGATGTGCAAATCTCGGTATAAAGGAGCAATCAGATGCGCTCTGGAATTATCGCGAAAAAAGTCGGCATGACCCGGCTGTTCATGGAGGATGGAAAACAGATCCCTGTGACCGTTCTTCAAATGCAAAACTTACAAGTGATCGCGCAGCGCACCGCCGAAGCGCATGGCTATACTGCCGTGCAACTTGGTGCTGGCTCGATCAAAGCCAAAAACGTCTCTAAGGCAATGCGTGGGCATTTTGCTGTGGCCAAAGTTGAGCCAAAGCGCAAAGTGGCCGAGTTTCGCGTCGCCCCTGAAAACCTGATCGATGTGGGCTCTGAGATCACTGCGGCTCATTACGCTGAAGGTCAGTTTGTTGATGTCTCTGGAACATCAATCGGTAAAGGCTTTGCCGGTGCGATGAAGCGTCATAACTTTGGCGGTTTGCGGGCTTCACACGGGGTCTCTATTAGCCACCGTTCACATGGCTCAACGGGTCAGTGTCAAGGGCCTGGCAAAGTGTTTAAAGGCAAAAAAATGGCCGGACACATGGGCGCGGCGCGGGTCACCACACAAAATCTTCAGGTTGTTAAGACCGATGTGGATCGTGGCCTGATTATGATCAAAGGGGCGGTTCCGGGATCAAAAGGCGGCTGGGTTACGGTAAAGGATGCAATGAAAAAGCCTTTGCCAGACAGTGTTCCTTTTCCTGCAGCTCTCCGCTCGAGCGAAGCGCCTGCACCAGCAGAAGCGCCATCCGAAGGGGGTGAAGCATGAAACTGAATGTGATCAAACTTGATGGTGGCAAAGCCGGAAGCGTTGAGCTGACCGAAGACATCTTTGGTCTCGACCCACGTGCTGATATCCTGCAGCGTGTTGTGCGCTGGCAGCGTAACAAAGCACAGGCCGGAACGCATAAAGTCAAAACCCGCTCTGAAACCAGCTATTCAAAAAAGAAGATCTACCGCCAAAAAGGCACCGGCGGCGCACGCCACGGTGATCGCAACGCGCCGATCTTCCGCAAAGGTGGTATCTATAAAGGGCCTACACCGCGTAGCCATGGGCATGACCTTCCTAAAAAGGTGCGCCAGCTTGGCTTGAAGCACGCGCTGTCTGCAAAAGCCAAAGAAGGCTCTTTGGTAATATTGGACAATGCATCAACTGATGGCAAAACCTCGGCGCTTGCAAAGCGGGTCAAAGATTTGGGCTGGAAGCGTACATTGGTCATCGACGGCTCGGACGTTAATGAACAGTTTGCAACAGCGGCGCGCAATATTGACGGTTTGGATATCCTTCCAACCATGGGTGCCAATGTTTATGACATTCTCAAGCGCGATACGCTGGTGATAACAAAAGCCGGTGTAGAAGCATTGGAGGCTCGGTTGAAATGAGCGTGAAAGCAGAACTTTACGATGTGATCCGCAAGCCGATCATCACAGAAAAGGCAACCATGGCGTCCGAAAAAGGCGCGGTTGTGTTTGAAGTGGCGATTGACAGCAACAAGCCGCAGATCAAAGAAGCGATCGAAGCATTGTTTGGCGTTAAGGTCAAAGCGGTTAATACTGCAATTACCAAAGGCAAAAGCAAGCGCTTTCGCGGAACGGCGGGAAAACGCAAAGACGTTAAGAAAGCCTATGTGACCCTCGAAGAGGGAAATACTATCGACGTGACCACTGGTCTTTGATAGAAGGTAGCGAATCTTTGATGGCCTCGGATTTTTTCGAGGCCATCAAATTTTAGAACTTGGGGTGTAAATCCCAAACACTTGGCCACCTTCGGGGGGCTTTACCATAGCAAGGCATTGCCTTGCGATAGCAAACGGAAGACAGAAAGCATGGCACTCAAGTCGTATAAGCCGACGACGCCGGGCCAGCGCGGGCTGGTGCTGATCGACCGTTCGGAGCTGTGGAAAGGACGTCCTGTCAAATCCCTGACTGAGGGTTTGACAAAATCGGGCGGTCGTAACAACACCGGACGTATCACATCACGCCGTCGTGGCGGAGGCGCAAAGCGTCTTTATCGGATCGTTGATTTTAGACGCAACAAACTGGATGTTGCGGCAACCGTCGAGCGGATCGAATATGATCCAAATCGATCGGCATTTATCGCTTTGGTTAAGTATGACGATGGCGAACAGTCCTATATTTTGGCCCCTCAGAGATTAGGTGTTGGTGACAAAGTGATCGCCAGCACAAAGGCAGATATCAAGCCTGGTAACGCGATGCCATTCTCTGGCATGCCGATCGGTACCATTGTTCACAACATCGAACTTAAGCCCGGCAAAGGCGGTCAAGTTGCGCGCGCTGCGGGCACTTATGCTCAGTTCATTGGTCGTGACGGCGGTTATGCCCAGTTGCGCCTAAGTTCTGGCGAAGTGCGCATGGTGCGCCAAGAATGTATGGCAACTGTCGGTGCGGTGTCCAACCCGGACAACAGCAACCAGAACTTCGGTAAAGCTGGCCGGATGCGCCACAAAGGTGTTCGCCCATCGGTTCGCGGTGTGGTCATGAACCCGGTAGATCACCCCCATGGCGGCGGTGAAGGCCGGACATCGGGTGGTCGTCATCCGGTAACGCCTTGGGGTAAGCCCACCAAAGGTAAGCGTACCCGCAACAAAAACAAAGCGTCGCAAAAGCTTATTATTCGCTCGCGCCACGCCAGAAAGAAAGGGCGTTAAACGATGTCTCGCTCTGTATGGAAAGGCCCCTTTGTGGATGCTTATGTGCTTAAAAAAGCAGAAGCATCACGCGAAAGCGGTCGTCACGAAATTATCAAAATCTGGTCGCGCAGATCTACGATTTTGCCTCAGTTCGTTGGTTTGACTTTTGGCGTTTACAACGGCCACAAGCATATCCCAGTGATGATTTCAGAAGATATGATCGGCCAGAAGTTTGGTGAATATTCGCCAACACGGACCTACTATGGTCATGGCGCTGATAAAAAAGCGAAACGGAAGTAGAGCCATGGGTAAAGAAAAAAATCCCCGCCGCGTGGCCGAAAACGAAGCAATGGCAAAACTGCGCATGCTTCGCACGTCTCCGCAAAAGCTTAACCTTGTGGCCGCGATGATCCGCGGAAAAAAGGTTGAAAAAGCACTGATCGATTTGACATTTAGCAACAAGCGTATCGCAATTGATGTGCGCAAGTGTCTGCAATCGGCCATTGCAAACGCAGAAAACAACCACAATCTTGATGTTGATGAACTGGTTGTTGCTGAAGCATATGTAGGCAAAAATCTCACGTTGAAACGCGGTCGTCCACGTGCACGTGGCCGATTTGGTCGCATTATCAAGCCGTTCTCAGAGCTTACCATCAAGGTGCGGCAAGTAGAGGAGCAAGCATAATGGGACAAAAGGTTAATCCAATTGGCATGCGCCTTCAGGTCAACCGTACCTGGGACAGCCGCTGGTACGCAGATACCAAAGATTACGGTGATCTTCTTCTGGAAGATCTTCGGATGCGTGATTTTATCCGCAAAGAATGTGCCCAAGCGGGTGTTGCGCGAGTGATCATCGAGCGTCCGCACAAAAAATGCCGGGTGACGATCCATACGGCGCGTCCTGGTGTGATTATCGGCAAAAAAGGCGCAGATATCGAAACACTGCGTAAAAAACTTGCCGCCATGACCACGTCGGAATTGCATCTCAATATCCTTGAGGTCCGCAAGCCCGAGCTTGACGCCCAACTGGTTGGCGAAAGTATCGCCCAGCAGCTTGAGCGCCGTGTTTCATTCCGCCGCGCCATGAAGCGGGCCGTGCAAAATGCCATGCGCATGGGGGCCTTGGGCATCCGGGTCAACGTCGCAGGCCGTTTGGGCGGCGCAGAAATCGCGCGTACTGAATGGTACCGCGAAGGCCGCGTTCCGCTGCATACTCTGCGCGCAGACATTGATTACGCAAACGTCGAGGCGGCAACGCCCTACGGCATTATCGGGATCAAGGTCTGGATCTTCAAAGGCGAAATTATGGCGCATGATCCGCAAGCGCGTGATCGTAAAGCTCAAGAGCTCCAAGACGGTCCGGCACCTCGCGGTGCGGGCGGTCGGCGCTAAGGAGGACTAAACGATGCTTCAACCAAAGCGTACAAAATTTCGCAAAATGCACAAAGGCCGGATCAAAGGCCTTGCAAAGGGCGGCTCTGATCTGAACTTTGGCAGTTACGGCCTAAAGGCGACCCAGCCTGAGCGCGTGACAGCACGTCAAATCGAGGCAGCACGCCGCGCGATGACACGCCATATGAAACGTCAGGGTCGGGTTTGGATCCGGATTTTCCCAGACACGCCTGTGACTTCAAAGCCCACCGAAGTTCGGATGGGTAAGGGTAAAGGTTCTGTCGATTATTGGGCGGCCAAGGTAAAACCAGGCCGGATCATGTTTGAAATCGACGGTGTTGACGATGACATTGCCAAGGAAGCTTTGCGTCTGGCGGGGATGAAATTGTCGGTCAAGACACGTGTAGTCGTTCGCGAAGACTGGTAGTCCCCGCGCTTCTAAAAATGCTGCGGTTTTACCGCGCAAAACCAAAAAAACCCTGTCGGAATATCCGATGGGGTTTTTTTGTGTAGTCGGGTTTAAAATGGCTAAAGTGGCAAAGGCGAATGGGCCTTTGTTTTATACCCAGCTGTAGTTGAAGCTCACCGAGATACGCTCGTCTTCGGCCATATTCATTGGCACTTCATGGCGCAGCCAGCTTTCCCACAACAAGATATCACCGACCGAGGGGGCAATATACGTAAAGGCCCGCATTTCGGCCCGGGCCTCTTTTAGGCGGGTGGGTGCAGCCATCATCATGGATGAGCGCGGGTCTTCAAACTTAATCGCACTGGCGCCATCGGGCATGCGGACATATGTGGTGCCGCTGATCACCGAATGGGGATGAATATGAGAGGTGTGAATACCGCCTTCGGGCAGAATATTGATCCAAAGCGAGTCCAGTTTAATTTCGCGATCTCCAAGATCAAACTCAAGATCTTTCACAAATGCCGCCACATGCCGATCAAGCACTTTGACCAAGCCCTCAAAGGCCGGAAACCGCCAAGCTAAATCTGTCAACGAGGCATAGCTTGTATATCCCGGATAGCCGTTTTTTTCGCACCATTCCTGACCCGCTTCGTCGCCCTCAGCGATGGACCAGCAAGAGGCTTCTAACTCCGCCATATCAACAGGATCGCCATGCTCAGCGAGCTCTGCATGATAAAGTCGGGTGACAAAAAGAGATGATATCTGTGACATGCGGGCGTCA
>CABZJG010000131.1 GCA_902525995.1 Paracoccaceae bacterium
GATCGTACCGGTGATACATCGTCGCATATCAAACGCCGTCAGCGCGCTGATCCACCTCAGATCCTTTTGACAACACCGGAAAGCCTTGCCCTGCTCATCTCTTATCCAGAGGCGCCAAAAATTTTTGCCGGTTTGCAAAGAGTATTGGTGGATGAAATTCATGCTTTGGCCGAAAGCAAACGCGGCGATCAAATGGCCTTGGCGTTAAGCCGCCTCAACGGAATTTGTCCCAGCCTGCGCCGGGTTGGTCTATCCGCCACAGTGGACGATCCGCACACTATCACCGAGTTGCTATCTGTCGCAGCAGATGCCTGCCCTCTTTGTGTGGCAGATGGGGGGCCGGCGCCAGATATCTCAATGCTAAAAACAGATGTGCAGCCCCCATGGTCCGGAGCGGGCGGTCGCTATGCGGTTGAGCCCGTCCTCGAGCAGATCAAACAACATAAAACGACGCTCATTTTCCATAATACACGCGCACAGGCCGAAATATTTTTTCATCACCTTTGGCTTGCCAACAGGGATCACCTGCCAATTGCCATCCATCACGGCAGCCTTGATCGCACGCAGCGGCAAAAGGTCGAAGCCGCCATGACCGCAGGTGAGCTGCGCGCAATCGTATGCACCGGCAGCCTTGATCTTGGAATTAACTGGGGGGACGTTGATCTGGTGATCCAGATCGGTGCGCCCAAAAATGTCAAACGGCTGGTTCAGCGCATCGGGCGGGCCAACCACCGCTACAATGCCCCGTCCAAGGCGATGATTGTTCCGGCCAATCGGTTTGAGATTGTTGAATGTATGGCCGCACTTGAAGCCGTGATTGCACATGATCTCGATGGGGAAAAACGCGGCGGAAAACCATTGGATGTGCTGTGCCAGCATATTGTGTTGGTTGCATGCGCCGGAGCCTTTGATCCAGACCAACTTTATGCTGAGGTCTGTTCCGCCGGAAGCTATAACGCACTGACCCGGGCTGAGTTTGACCAATGTTTGGATTTCTGCACAACGGGGGGCTATGCGCTTAGGCTCTATGATCAATGGCACCGCCTGATCCGGCAAGCAGATGGCCAGTATCGCTTGCGGGACATGCGCAGTGCGCCGCGCATCCGGATGAATGCCGGTACCATACAAGACAATGATACGCTTAAAGTGCGGCTTCAACGTCGGCGTGGCGGCAAGCCGCTGGGTGAAGTTGAAGAGGCCTTTGCCGCCACCCTGTCGCCGGGGGATACGTTTTTGATTGGCGGGCAGGTGGTGCGATTTGAAAACCTGCGTGAAATGACGGTCGAGGTTTCCCGTCACGCCAAGAAAAAACCAAAGATTGCAACCTACAGCGGCACTAAATTTGCCACCTCAACCCAATTATGCGACCGAATATTAGACCGCTTTGCAGATAAAAACTGGTCAGGTCTGCCACTGCACACGGTGCAGTGGCTGGAAAAGCAAATTGCAATCTCGGCGCTACCTCAACCCGACACGCTCTTGCTTGAAACATTCCCCCGCCAAGACCTGCATCATCTGTGCGTATATGGTTTTGCCGGTCGGAATGCCCAACAGACACTGGGGCTTTTGCTGACCAAACAGCTGGAAACAAGAGGGCTTGCGCCTTTGGGGTTCGTGGCCACGGACTATGCAACTCTGATTTGGGGATTGGAGCCAGTTAAACCCCCCAAAAGCCTATTTGATCCTGATGATTTGGAGCGCGGTTTAGGCGAATGGTTGGCCGGCAATGCCGTGATGAAGCGCAGCTTTCGCGCCGTTGCCACTATTACCGGTTTGATTGAACGCAATTTGCCGGGACTGCAAAAATCTGGCCGCCAAGCGACTTTTTCTTCTGATATTCTCTATGACACTTTATTGAAATACGACCCCGACCACCTGATGATGCAAATAACCAAGACCGAAGCCATGCGTGGGTTGGTGGATTTTTCCCGCGTTCGGCAAATGCTTGATCGGATAAATGGGCGTATCGAGCACCACGATCTTCCATATCTATCCCCCTTCTCTGCTCCCTTATTTTTAGAAGCAGGCCGCGTTCCCGTTGAGGGACAGGCTGTTGAACAACTGATTTCCGAGCATACAGAAGCCCTTATCGAAGAAGCGGGATTGGATTTCTAGGCTTGCCAAATGCGCCAAACTCTGGCCTTTAAGGAATATGAGCAGCTATCACTTCACTTTGGCAGGCGCATCTTTGGTTGCTTTGGGCTCTGGTGCTCTTTGGTGGCCAGAGAAAAATCTGCTATGTGTTTCTGATTTACATCTGGGCAAAGCCGACCGGGTCATGCGGCGTGGCGGCCCGATGTTGCCGCCCTATGAAACCCGCGATACGCTCTATCGGCTTGAAGCCGACATCACGCTGACCCGCGCCGAAGTGATTGTCTGTTTGGGCGATAGTTTTGATGATAAGCTCTCTGGCGACCACCTGCCCGAGGCTGAACTTCAGTGGATATCGCGTCTGCAAACCGGGCGGCGGTGGATTTGGATTGAGGGCAACCACGACCCAGACCCCATGGAATTAGGCGGCACATATATGTCCGCACTGCCCGAACCACCCTTGGTGTTCCGGCATATTTCAAGCAGTCGGGAAAATGGCGAAATTTCAGGGTATTACCACCCCAAAGCGCAGATTAGCCTGCGCGGAAAATCAATCTCAAAACCCTGCTTTTTGCTGGACAGTGACCGCTTGGTTCTGCCGGCCTATGGCACCTTTACCGGCGGGCTTAAAACCCAATCCGAGGCGCTTTGCAGCTTAATGCGGCCAGAAGCCGTTGCCATTTTAACCGGAAAACAGGCCCGGCCTATTCCAATGCCGCGCGACTAAACTGTAAGTCCTTCAGGTTCAGCCACCCCGTTTGTGCGGCAGCAGGCGGTCACAGTGTTGGCCAAAAGACAGGCGATTGTCATCGGTCCAACCCCCCCTGGAACAGGCGTAATGGCACCGGCCACTGCCGCGCAGCTTTCATAATCTACATCCCCAACCAAGCGCGTGCCGCCCTCGGGTTTGTCGATCCGGTTGATGCCGACATCCATGACCGTAGCGCCCGGTTTAATCCAGTCGCCGGGCACCATTTGCGCACGGCCAACGGCAGCCACCACAATATCAGCGCGGCGCACCACATCAGGCAGGTTTTTGGTGCGGCTGTGCGCCACGGTGACGGTGCAGCTATCATTGAGCAGCAATTGCACCATGGGTTTTCCAACGATGTTTGAGCGCCCGATCACAACAGCATCCAATCCTGACAAAGATCCATGATGATCGCGTAGCATCATCAAACAGCCCAGCGGCGTGCAAGGCACCATTGATTTCTGATCGGTCCCAAGCAACCCGACATTAGAAATATGGAAGCCGTCCACATCTTTTTCCGGCGCTATGGAATTGATTACCAGATCCTCGTTGAGATGACTGGGCAGCGGCAATTGCACCAAAATACCATGCACCGCAGGGTCTGCATTCAACTGATCAATCAAAGCCAGCAGATCGGCCTCGGATGTGGCGGCATCGAGCTTGTGCTCATAGCTGTTCATCCCGACCTCGGTGGTTTGTTTTCCCTTCGAGCGCACATAAACCTGACTTGCTGGATCTTCGCCCACAAGCACCACGGACAGTCCTGGTGTGATCTGGTGCTCGGATTTCAGAGCAGCAACATGACCTGCAACCTGTTCGCGAATTTTTGCGGCAAAGGCTTTTCCATCAATAATCTTGGCGCTCATTGGTGCATTCCTTTTATCTCTTTTGCGCTGTGGCGGTCTTGGCATAATTGCGCATTTCGCACAGCAAAGACCACCAGCAGTTACTCTATCAATTCGGTGAGGACAACCTGCCTTGGATTAAAATAATCCCTCAATTTGGCCCTCAGAATTAAGCATGATCGCTTCCGAGGCTGGCACGGATGGCAGCCCGGGCATCGTCATAATCTCACCGCAGATGACAACAATAAATCCGGCGCCCGCGCTGAGCCGCACTTCACGCACCGGCACAGAATGGCCCAAAGGCGCGCCCCGACGGTTCGGATCGGTGGTAAAGCTGTATTGGGTTTTTGCCATACAAACCGGAAGATGGCCATAACCTGCAGCCTCCCAGTCTTTAAGTTGGTTGCGAATTTTTCCGTCAGCTAGAACCTCATCCGCGCGGTAAATCCGCTTCGCAATGGTTTCGATTTTCTCAAACAGGCTGAGATCATCACTGTAAAGCGGAGCAAAGTTGGCCATATCTGCATCCGCAATTTCAGCCACGCGGGTGGCCAGTTCAACGGTTCCTTCGGACCCTTTTTCCCAATGCTGGCACAAAATGGCTTCTGCGCCCTGCTCGGCGACATAGTTTTTGACGGCCTGCACTTCGGCGTCTGTATCGGTGACAAAGTGGTTAATTCCAACCACCACAGGTACCCCGAAGGATTTTACATTCTCGATATGGCGGCCAAGGTTCGGGCAACCTGCTATAACCGCATCGACATTTTCAGGACCAAGGTCGGCCTTGGCCACCCCGCCGTTCATCTTCATCGCGCGCACAGTGGCCACGACCACCACAGCGGCAGGCGCAAGGCCGGCTTTGCGGCATTTGATATTCATGAATTTCTCGGCCCCAAGATCGGCGCCAAACCCTGCCTCGGTTACCACATAATCTGCCACCTTTAGGGCAGTTGTGGTTGCCATCACCGAATTACAGCCGTGCGCGATATTGGCAAACGGGCCGCCGTGGACAAAGGCGGGGTTGTTTTCCAGCGTTTGAACCAAGTTTGGCTGCATCGCATCTTTGAGCAGAACAGTCATCGCGCCGTCAGCTTTGATATCACGGCAATAGATCGGCGTTCTGTCGCGGCGGTAGGCAACAATGATATCGCCCAATCGCTTTTGCAGATCGTCCAGCGATGTCGCCAGACATAAAATCGCCATGACCTCGGAAGCTACGGTAATATCAAACCCGGTTTGCCGCGGATAGCCATTGGCCACCCCGCCAAGCGAGGTCACAATATCACGCAGAGCCCGATCGTTCATATCCATCACGCGGCGCCACACGACGCGGCGTTGGTCTATTTCAAGTTTGTTGCCCCAGTAAATGTGATTGTCGATCATTGCAGAGAGCAAATTATGCGCTGACGTGATGGCGTGAAAATCGCCTGTGAAATGCAGGTTCATTTCCTCCATCGGGACAACTTGGGCATAGCCGCCACCGGCTGCGCCGCCCTTCATCCCAAAACAGGGGCCAAGCGAGGCTTCGCGGATACAAATGGCCGCCCGTTTTCCGATGCGGTTAAGCCCGTCGCCCAAACCAACAGTGGTGGTGGTTTTGCCTTCGCCTGCGGGTGTCGGGTTGATCGCGGTGACCAAGATAAGCTTGCCGTTGGGCTTACTTTGAACCGAGTTGATAAATTCCTGACTGACCTTTGCCTTGTCGTGGCCGTAGGGCAAAAGATGTTCGGAGGGAATATCCAATTTGGCGCCGATCTCTTGGATCGGTTTTTTATTGGCTTCGCGGGCAATTTCAATGTCTGATTTATAACTCATAATTCATTCCCTATTGGGTGCATGGGGTCGATCTAGATTGCGTATAATGTGACTCTACCGCAAACAGCGCG
>CABZJG010000132.1 GCA_902525995.1 Paracoccaceae bacterium
GCCCGAATGAGCGCACCGGCTGCACGCGGGCATGCCGTATGGCATTGGCCACTTACAGCCATCGGCGGCACCAAAGGTGATGCGGCGCCCGTGGTTTTGGCTTTGGGGCTTGGGCTTTCGGTCTTGGCGGCGTTGGGCCAGATTGACGGGAACTTAAGATCCGCGATTGTTCGGGATTTGCCGCAAGTGGCACCCTCCTATTTTTTTGTGGATATTCAGAAATCCCAAATGCCTGAGTTTCGCGAAATTCTGACAAAAGATGCGGCCGTAACTCAGGTTGACGAAGCCCCGATGCTGCGGGGCATAATTACAAGGATTAATGGCGAAAATGCCCAGAGTGTTGCGGGTGATCACTGGGGGCTTCAAGGCGATAGAGGCGTTACCTATTCTGACACACCGAGAGATCGCACCGAAATAACAGAAGGGTCATGGTGGCCAGAGGGCTATAATGGGCCGCCGCAAATAAGTTTCTCTGCCGAAGCCGGCGCGGAAATGGGCCTGTCGCTGGGCGATGAGATGACGGTGAATATCATGGGCCGAGGTATCACCGGCACCATTACGAGCTTTAGAACTGTTGATTTTTCCACGGCTGGTATTGGATTTGTACTTGCGATGAACCCCTCTGCATTGGCCGCTGCGCCGCATTCCTTTATCGCGACAGTCTATGCAGACAGCACCTCTGAAGCCCGGATTTTACGCAGCCTTGCATCTGCGTTTCCAAACATTACCGCAATCCCGGTTCGCGATGTGATCGGTCGGGTGGTGGTGCTGCTTGGGTCCATTGCCGCCGCAACCTCTTATGGCGCTGCAGCCGCTCTGGTAACGGGATTTTTGGTATTGATCGGCGCGGCCTCTTCAGGGGCAGGAGCGCGCCGTTATGAGGCGGCTATTTTGAAAACCCTTGGGGCCAGCCGCCGTAGCATTCTGATGAGTTTTGCCTTGCGGGCCATGATACTAGGGGCAGCCGCTGGGCTCGTTGCGCTTGGCGTTGGCGCTGCAGGCGGTTGGGCGGTTTGCACTTATGTGCTCGACACAGAGTTTGGCGTGATCTGGCCAAACGCGCTGATGATCATTGGCCTAGGGATCTTGGCCAATATTCTGGCAGAGCTTGCCTTTGCGCTCAACGCATTAAATGCGGCCCCAGCCCAGGTTTTGCAAAACTTGGACTAGGCATTGAATTTGATCACAACTTAACCTTGTCAGATTTTATACAGAGACGGATTAGTGAAGTTGGGCGGACGTTCTTGGAGACCGGGCGTGCACATGAGTTCTGGTAAGCGACATCTGCTTAACAGTTTGGCCAACTTGCGCTGCCAAAAGAGCGATATTCTCGGCCTGAGCCGCGCCTATGAGCAACGTGGCAATTAAAGAGGCCTCGCGAAGATCCCCCGAACTGGCGGTAGCAACCAAGTGTACAAAAATCTGCTCATCTGCGCCAATGCATGAACATTCCACATCATGGAGCAATAAAGGCCGGTGGGCATAAATGGATATTGAGTTTAACAGGCATTCAAAAGTTTCAAATTCCTGAGCTGCACGCTCGGATGAAAATCGGCTTGAAAATGCCTCATAAACGTCGGCGCGGCCACTTAATCCACTGCACCACAGGCGTAGACTAATGATCAACTCCGCCTCCCACACGTCGACATTTCTTAAAACACCAACCGCAACTCCGCCTTGATGGTTTGTGCGAGGCATTTTCATTTGGTCAAAATCAGTTTGCCAGCGCGTGTGATACGCAAAAAGTAAAGCTGATCATCCAACACAAGTCGGCCCAAAATTCCGTTACCAAGAAGCTTACGCGCGTCATAGGTGGGCAGCTCATTGGCCACCGGTGATGGTTTTGGCATGTCATTTGATTGAATTATTGCGTTCATTACGGTCATGGCATTCTCTCACTGCGGTTAATTAAGTCTTCAATACTTTCCAAATTCTGATCACCTGGACGGTTTTCCCAAAACACTTGTTGCAAAAGCTCAATAAAACCCTGCCGCAGGGTTTGGTGTGACCTTTCACTATCTTGATCGTCTGGTGTGTCGTCCATACCGGTGTCCAAGGGTTACTGAATTTCACAAAGCCACTCTATTTGGATGGGTTAGTCGGCTTCATGTCTTAAGTTGACAAAAATACTAAGAATTGTCAATTCAAAAAATTTGCTCTTTGTTTGTAAGCGTTAAAGCCTTGCCAAATAGGGCTTTGACAAACGGCGCTTGGTGATCAGTTCTTTTCATAAGGGCTTCTATATTGGCTAGTCCTGCGGCTCTAAATCCTCAGAACTGTACGAAAGCAGTAAACCGCTATCTTTTCGCTTGATTGTCGATCACGGTTTACAGTATCCAATAGGAGTGCACAGTTCTTAATAGAATTCACATTATGTGAAGAGGAGAAAAATTATGAAAAAACTGGTTGTAATCTGCCTGGCTCTGTTTGGTACTCTATTCGTTGCTGGCTGCGAAACTGCTGAGCCAATGGCAACGACAGTTGTTGCAGAAGCGCCATCAAGCGGCAAGCTCTAAGAAGCTTTATCTACAAGTTAATTAAGGCGAAAGGACAGCTTATCTGCCATTTCGCCTTTTTTATATCTAACAGATCATTTTGCATAAACCGCCTGAAGCCGGTCAGAAATATCACTTTCGACGGTAGGTGGAATGATCCACTGGGCTCAATCTTTTGATGTTAGGATTGTGGTTGTCGGGAACGGAATTTCAATTCCCTCTGCATCAAAGGTTTCTTTGACCTGCCGCGTTAGATCAAACTTTAGACTTAGATAATCTGACGCGTCACACCACACCCGAACCAGAAAATCCACTGAACTTTGATTGAGTGCGCTCACGCTAACCAAAGGCGCCGGATCTTTGTGCGCACGGCCCTCTGCAGCGACTATTTTTTCTAACGCGGCCTGCACCTTTGCCAAATCGCTGGCATAGGCAACGCCAAAGGTCAAATCGAGGCGGCGCTTATCATAAACAGAATAATTGGTTATTGGTGATCCCCAAACTTGGCTGTTAGGAATGATCAATTGAAGATTGTCCAAAGATGCCAATTCAGTGGTAAATATGGATATTTCGCGCACTGTACCAGATTGGCCGGACACTGATACAAAGTCGCCACGCTTGAACGGGCGGAATATTACAAGCATAATACCAGCCGCAAAGTTTGAAAGCGTGCCCTGCAACGCCAAACCAACGGCCAATCCTGCAGCACCTAAAAGCGCAACAATCGAAGTGGTCTGAACACCAAAGCTGTTTAGCACAAAAGTAGCGCCCACCACGAGCACTACAATTTGGGCAAATTTACTTAGAAAAACGAAGAGCGTGTCATCAAGTTGGCTATATTTAAATCCCAAACGGGCAATCCATAATTTTGCCATCCGCGAAACAAACAGCGTAAAGCCAAGGACAACGATTGCTGCTAACAAATTCAACGAAAAATCAATCAATGGCTGCATGGAAAATAGATCTTGCCAAGATGTTACTTCTATCATCTGTTACTCCGAAAACGATTATAGTATGAAACTAAACCAGTTAAGGTGACCGCACAACTGGTTCAAAAAACCTTTATCCTGAAAGGCCTTTCACTTGGGTTTTTTGCAAATCAGGAAAAGCGACGTAAATCTTCCGTTCGGCTTCTAGTCTTCGACAATTTGAAACCCTGCGTCTTGCATCATGGTGCGCAGACCATCCTCGCTAAAAAATGCCATATGCGGAAATTTCCCGATCATCTGACCAAAAGGGGCTATCAAGCGCAGTGGCCAAATTCCGGAGAGGCAGGCGGTAGAGCTCACAAAGGTTCCGCCGTGTCTTAGTGCACTATAGGCTTTGCGGATGGTTGCGGCCGGATCATTGAGTAAATGCAACACAGAATGGGCTTGAACCATCCCGAAACTTTCTGGCTTAATTGGCATTGTTTCAAAATCGGCCGTCTCAAATTTAATTTGATCAGCGCCCTCTTTTTGTCGCGCAATACGGATCATCTCGCGTGAGATATCGACCGCATGATAGCTGGCCACATAGGGAGCATGCAAAAGCGCAGTGGTGCCCGTTCCACACGCAATTTCCAAAACGTTCATGCCAGGTTCAAAATACGCGCGCGTTTTGGCCAGCTTATATTCGTAGCTTTCCATATCCTTAATTGGATCCTGAGCATATTTTTCCGCAGCCTCATTCCAAAAATTAATAGAATCCTTCATCCAAATCTCCTGTAAAATATCACCGAGCAATAATTGCCGCGCACTGTTCTGCCAACCCTGAAAAACAAGGTCGCTCAGACGTTCAATATTTGAAAACCAAGATTGCACCGATATTTTCGCGGCAGCCCCAAAGCGCTTGAAAATCAAATTTGAATGGACCAAATCACCTACGGTAATGTTGAATACATCAGTAACAACATATATCTATTTTAAGTGTTGAACGACTCAAGCCGATTAGCAGACACCCCCAATATTCGGGTTTATCGCGAGCAAGATTGTGAACTTTAGGATGAAATGTGAAAAAGCCTCGGCAACTGCTTTAGCCAATGAAGGACAAAGTCCGCAGGAGCCTGATCAGAGCAAACCTAAAGGATCACATTATCAATCGGTTTTCGATTTTCAGGAGTAAAGATGCGCCCTTTTGCTATAGCGGCTTTCATGGCCATTGCATTGCCCGTCACGGCCCAGCAAGCCCCAGATCAACCTCCTGCTCAGGGCGGAAGCTTTTTTTCAAACCTATTTTCTAGACCCGCCCCCGAGATACAGCCCGAATACTTCCAAGAACTGGGTGCCGCGGATGAAAGCATAAGCGCATTTGGCACAGAGCCGAGCCTTCAAGAGATTATCCTCACAGAAATTCATGACTATCCAAAGCCTTTGGACGAGCTTGATCTAAAGCAAAGAAAAATCTGTCTTGAAGAGCTAGAACACATTTTTGATCAAGCCTTAGAAGACGGGCACTATCCAATCCCGAGAGAAGCCTATTGGTTGGATGTATATCCAAGAACAGGCATGCGGATTTATTTTTGTGATGGCTCGATTTTGAAGCAATATGAAGACGACAATCGAGAAATCCCCACTCGTTGGTATTCCGTTCGAAACAGTCTGACAGAGTTTTTAAACCCGCTACATTAGAAATTCGCAGCGCCCTGCATTCTTTGAGGTTTGACGTTGGCCGTGGCAAACCCGCCCGCTGCTTTTATTATTTTTTTATATTTTTCATATAGTTAAAGATTTATCTATTTCTTAAAACCCCTATCTGCACTATCTGCGGTAAGCGCTAAATAATCTTGCTAAGCGCAAATAAAGTGGCTTAGGGTTAATCCTAATTATG
>CABZJG010000133.1 GCA_902525995.1 Paracoccaceae bacterium
GGCACCGAGCGCTATATTGTGAAGCACTCTTTGCTCTGCTTCAGCATAGCCAGCGCAACGGGTAAGTAAGAAAAACCTATCAAAGATAATTACTATCAATGGTTTAGGTGGAAAGCAATTGGTAATAATTGTCCGGGTTCAATGCGCAACAGTATTAAAAAAAATTGAACGCTTGTAATTCCTGATAAAAATAGTAATCAATATACTATATTAGTAACGACATATGATCTTGGCGAGGGCTAAAATAAAACCTATCCCTTTTCTCACCTTCTACATTCAAAGGAATACACTCATGAAATCTGCAAACCTAATCGCTACGGCGATGCTTATACCTATGGCCACTTCATCCCTTGCGATTGATAAGCCCGCTGTTTTGCAAACATATGCTGATATCGCTGCAGCCAAATATCATGATAGCTTGATTACCGCTCAATCTCTTCAAGCCTCGGTAAGTACTTTGCTGGCCAACCCGTCGGCCGAGGCGCTACAAGGCGCAAAAGAAGCTTGGTTGAAATCCAGAGTTCCCTATCAACAAACCGAGGTATATCGCTTTGGAAATGCAATTGTTGACGATTGGGAAGGCAAGGTAAACGCATGGCCTTTGGATGAAGGTTTGATCGACTATGTGGACGCGTCCTATGGAGGCCCTTCTGATGAGAACGAATACGCTGCCCTGAATGTCGTCGCCAGCCCTCAATTCACACTTTCAGGTTCTCAAATTGACGCCTCTTTGATCACACCGAAGCTGCTGGCTGAAACTCTGCATGAAGCAGATGGGGTCGAATCAAACGTAGCCACAGGATATCACGCAGTCGAGTTTTTATTGTGGGGGCAGGATTTGAACGGACACGGTGCAGGCGCCGGCGCACGCCCTTGGACTGATTTTGCCATTGGAGATGCCTGCACCAATGATAACTGTGACCGCCGTGGTGAATATTTGAAAGCAGCCACTGATCTTTTGGTTTCTGACCTTGAATGGATGGCCGCTCAATGGATAGAAGGCGGAGCTGCTCGGAGCGAACTTATGGAAAATGAGGATGCGGGGCTTTCCGCGATCCTGACGGGTATGGGATCACTTTCCTACGGCGAGCAAGCCGGCGAGCGGATGCGACTCGGGCTTATGTTGAACGACCCTGAAGAAGAGCATGATTGTTTCTCGGATAACACTCACAATAGCCACTATTTTGATGGCTTGGGCGTTCAAAACGTTTATCTCGGCGCTTATGTTCGAATCGATGGAACATTGGTCACAGGCCCGTCATTGGCTGATATGGTTGCCGCCACAGATGCGCAGCTTGACACTGAGATGCGTACGAAGCTCTCGGCCACAATGATGGCATTGGGCCGCATCAAAACTGCTGCGGAATCTGGTTTCAGCTATGATCAAATGCTCGAGCGAGGTAATGCGGCGGGTGAAGCGCTGGTTATGGGTGGAGTGAACGGATTGATTGATCAAACCCGATCAATTGAACGCATTGTCGCCGCACTTGGCTTAGACGAAATCGCGTTTGAAGGTTCAGATAGTCTTGATGATCCGGAAGCTGTGTTCCAATAACGGGTTGTGAAGTCTTACGTTAAAGCACTTTTGATCACTATTCCCGGCGTGATCACATCATTAGGGTCAGCCTTGACGGCTGACCCTTTTGACGATCCACATTTAAATATCATTCCGCGCACCAAAGATGAAGTCGAGCGTATTTCCAAAGTCACAGCGCCGGCCACAGAGTTTTCCGCGCCTAGCAAGTTTGAAGCCTCCTCTGCTGGCGCTGCGACGGTTCGAGTGCGCCGCAATGCCGATGCATTTTCTCAATCATCGCGCAACCTTCGTTTTGAAGACCAGCTTACTTTTAAAGTTGGCAATGGATTGTTTCGAAAGCTATGGGTGTCATCGCCTGCATCAACTCTTGCATCTGATGGGTTGGGCCCATTATTCAACGCACGATCTTGCCAGCGCTGCCATATCAAAGACGGCCGTGGCCACCCACCCGAACTTGACGACCAAAATGCAATATCCATGTTATTGAGGGTTTCAATACCCGACAACAATGCAGATATGAGCATGGAAATTGAAGGATATCTGGCCAGCCTTCCTGAACCCACCTATGGCTTGCAAATGCAGGATTTTTCTGTTCAGGGGCATCCGGCTGAATATAAACTTGCTGTACAGTATGAAGAAGAGCCCATCGCACTTTCAGAAGGAGAGATGGCTTCTCTGCGGCACCCAACCTATCAGGCCACCAATCTTGGATATGGCCCAATGCACCCTGATGCCATGTTTAGCCCCCGCGTTGCGCCACAAATGATCGGGTTGGGATTGCTTGAGGCTGTTCCCGCAGCGGATATTTTAGCGCTCACTGATCCAGAAGATGCCGATGGTGATGGTATCTCGGGGCGTGCCAATATTGTGTGGTCTGTGGAATACGACCAGCCGATGGTGGGGCGGTTTGGCCTAAAGGCAGGATCGCCGACCCTGCGTGAACAAGCTGCCGTGGCCTTTTCAGGGGATATTGGGATCTCATCTACTCTTTTTCCAAAAGCGGCAGGAGAGTGTACCAAGGTGCAAGTAGACTGCCAAAATGCATTGCACGGGGATCAAGGTGGACACGGCACTGAAATTGACGATAAGGGGCTTGATCTTGTGACCTTTTACAGCCGCAATCTGGCTGTTCCGGCGCGCCGAGATGTAGATGATCCCGAAGTGCTTCACGGCAAAAAGGTATTCTACACGACGGGTTGCACAGCCTGTCATCAACCGAGCTTTGTTACTCATAGACTGAAAGATCGTCCCGCGCAGAGCTTTCAATTGATTTGGCCTTACTCGGACATGCTGCTGCATGATCTAGGAGAGGGGTTGGCGGACAACCGCCCCGAGGCCAGAGCAACGGGGCGCGAATGGCGCACGGCGCCGCTGTGGGGGATTGGGTTAACCAAGCAGGTAAGCGGGCACAGTTATTTCTTGCATGACGGTCGGGCGCGGTCGTTGTTAGAAGCCGTTTTATGGCATGGAGGAGAAGCTCAAGATCAACGCGATGCGGTGATTGAAATGCCGAAAGTGGATCGTGATGCCTTAATTACATTTCTGGAAAGCCTATGAAACAAGTCATCTTTGCAATCATTTGTGCTTCTTTTGCCACCTTAGCCTCTGGACAAGAAGAGGCGGAACGCACACGGGGTGTTGTAAATGATCATATTATTCCCCGGTTTGAGTTGTTGGCAGATAAATCTGCAGATCTGGCATACGTGGCCCAGAAAAATTGCACCGCAGGGTCAGAATCTCTCCGCGCTGCCTACGCAGATGCCTTTGATACCTGGATAGCAGTTTCGCACCTTCGGTTTGGCCCTACAGAAATTGACGATCGTGCATATGCATTAGCATTCTGGCCTGACCCTCGCGGGTATACCTCCAAAGCGCTCAATGCATTGATACGCAGCAAAGCCCCAATTATCCAAAGGCATGAAGACTTTGCTAAAGTTTCAATCTCTGCGCGCGGATTCTATGCGCTGGAATTTTTGATTTACGATCCAGTTTTGAGCGTTGAAGGCGAAGAGCATTATC
Organism: Paracoccaceae bacterium; assembly: GCA_902525995.1. Classification (GTDB taxonomy): domain Bacteria; phylum Pseudomonadota; class Alphaproteobacteria; order Rhodobacterales; family Rhodobacteraceae; genus CABZJG01. The sequence continues at coordinate 3,557 of CABZJG010000133.1, forward strand.
GCTGCGATCTTATCCAAATCATAGCTAAAGATATCCAACTTCTTGCGAGCAGCATCTACACCGACTGGAAAAATGAATATGCGATAAGCATGCTCAACCCTTCACGTAAAGGCCGCTACAGATCGGAAAAAGAGGCTATTCAGGAGCTTTTCAAAGCGTTATCGACAGGGCTTCAGTTCACATCTGATACACGATTGGGCCGTCCTTTGGGTACATTTGACCGCCCAAGACCACAGCGGGCAGAGGCGTGGCGATCGGGTCGATCTAGTCACCATGTAGCAATTTCTCTGTCTGCTCTGCGCGATATTGCTATCAAACTGACGCCAGCGGGCAGTCCGCTGGAGCACCGTTTGGCGTTGGCATTTGACCGCTCCCTATCGCAACTTGCAAATTTAGATGATCCTATATTTGCAAGTGTGGCCGAAACGCAGACCCGGATTAGAGTGGAAATCATCCAACAATCTATTGACGCTATTCGCAAAATTGTTCGCGACGAACTTGGTCCTGATCTGGGAGTTATTGCAGGATTTAACGCAATGGATGGTGACTAATATGAACACCCGGCGGCAGTTTCTAGCAGGATTACTGGCCACAGGGGTATCGCCCACCCCAACTTGGGCTGAAATAGGATCACCCGCCTATCTGTCTTCTGCTTCGCAAGCAGACGGCTCTTATCTACTCTGCGGTATTGGGGCTGATCTCAAAGCCCTGTTTCGAATTCCGCTGCCGGCCCGAGGGCATGCCGCTGCAGCGCATCCGAGCAGGCCTGAAGCCGTTGCCTTTGCCCGCCGCCCCGGTACATTCGCCTTGGTTATTGACTGTGCGACAAAGCAGCCAAAGGCAAAGTTAACCTCGCCAAAGGGGCGACATTTCTACGGTCATGGTGTGTTCAGCCGAAATGGCGACTGGCTGTTTACGACCGAGAATGATTATGAGGCAGGCAAAGGTATTGTGGGCGTTTGGGATGCCAAGCGAGGGTATAAACGGGTCACTGAATTCAACAGCGGTGGCATCGGTCCACATGACATTAAGCGACTGCCAGCGACAGATATTTTGGTCGTTGCAAACGGGGGCATAGACACGCATCCAGATACTGGAAGGACAAAGCTAAACATCCCTAATATGGCGCCCAATCTTTCCTATATTAATAATGGAGTAGTGGTTGAGGCCGCCACACTCGGTTCACAGTTGCATAAAAACTCGATACGCCACTTGGCCGTTTCTGCAGCGGGCAATGTTGCCTTTGGAATGCAATGGCAAGGTGGCGCAGATCTGCCGCCAGCGGTAGCTCTGCATAGGCGGGGATCGGTGCCAAGGACAATAGATGTGCCGCCATTGCTTCTAAGGCAAATGCACGGTTATGTTGGCAGTATTGCTTTCACAGGCGATGAACGCAGCATCGTTGTAACCTCTCCAAGAGGAGGGGTCGTGCAAACGTATGACGCCTTAGGACGGGGACTTAGATCAAGCATAGAACGCATGGATGCCAGTGGAGTTGCCGCCTATGAACAAGGGGTTATCATTTCGTCCGGAACAGGTATGTTAGAAAGCCTATCGACCAAATCCCGCCAGTATCATCGGTCAATTAATTTGCGTTGGGATAATCATTTAATACGGCTATGAGATGGCAGTCAGACAACTATCCAAAGCAGTCGCAACTTCCTTCCAAATTAGAACCAATAAACTTGTAAAAAGCCCTCTCAATGCGAAAGGCTCAGAGCATTAAACAAATACT
>CABZJG010000134.1 GCA_902525995.1 Paracoccaceae bacterium
AGATAGCCGGCCTTGGGCTGTACGGCGCATAAGCATGATTTGCCACAGCCGGTCCTGCGCATGGGCGTAGCCAAGGCCAAAAAACACATCCTCATCGCGCGCTGCAACAATATGCGGAACATTATAGGTATCACGGATAATTTCGGTGCGCTCAATCACTCCGGGCAGGCCAACGGTTTTTTCGTATTCGGGCAAGGATTGCGATGCCAGATAATAGATCAAAAAGACACCGGCAATAAGCAGTCCGATCATGGCCAGAGCAAGCCGCAAACTCCACCGAAACAAGATTGCCATGCATTTTATCCCTTTTTTATGCGCTCTGCTCTTGCAACCGATATAGCAACGCGACACAACAAGAGATACAAATTTTTTGGGGAATTACGATGGCTAAAATTGCTTTTCTTGGTCTTGGGGTGATGGGTTTTCCGATTGCAGGTCATCTGCAGGCAAAAGGTCACTCGGTCACGGTCTATAATCGAACGACTGAAAAGGCGAACAAATGGGTGGCCGAGCATGGAGGAGCAATGGCTCAAACGCCGAAAGAGGCCGCAAAAGACGCAGATTTTGTCATGGCCTGTGTTGGCAATGATGATGATTTGCGCAGCGTGACGCTTGGACAGGACGGCGCGTTTGCCGGAATGCGCCAAGGCGCAATTTTTGTGGATCACACAACGGTTTCAGCGCAGGTCACCGATGCGCTTTACGGCGCGGCCAAAACCAAGGGTCTGTCCTTTGTGGATGCGCCCATTTCCGGCGGTCAAGCCGGCGCCGAGAACGGAGCCTTATCCATTATGTGTGGCGGTGACCTGACAGCCTATGAAGCTGCTCAACCGGTGATGGAGGTCTACGCCAAAATTTGCCGAAGACTGGGTGCCAGAGGCGCTGGGCAAAAGACCAAAATGTGCAACCAAATTGCGATCGCTGGATTGGTTCAGGGCTTGTCGGAAGCTTTGCATTTTGCCGAAAACGCTGGATTGGACGGGCGCGCCGTGGTTGAAGTGATTAGCCAGGGCGCTGCGGGCAGTTGGCAAATGGCAAATCGCTATGAAACCATGCTGGATGATCATTTCGAGCATGGCTTTGCCGTCGACTGGATGCGCAAAGATCTTGCAATCTGTTTGGCGGCGGCCGAAGAAAACAAAGCATCCCTTCCGGTGACAGCGTTGGTGGATCAGTTTTATAAAGACGTGCAAAAGCTGGGTGGTGGTCGCTGGGATACTTCCAGTTTGCTCAAAAGACTGCGTGCTTTGGGATGAATTTGCAAAGAATTAAAGCAGTATTCGCACTTTGCCCATTGTAATTTGTCAGTCAGAAGCCTTATGTTGAGAACAAGCGGTGCGTCGTTTTGAACGCCACCGTGAGAAAGTTTCACTGCACAGTGAGCAGCGTCATAGCGTATACATGATGCCCGCAGTGCAGATCGATCAGACCCTCGCGGGTCACTACATAATCCCCTAAGCCGATCGGTGAAGGGACATAAATTGGTGGGATCTTTCGAAGATCACCACTGGAAAGAAACGCGATGCAGAGCGCAGAACAGATTTGTACGGGCAACACGGTTGAAACAACCCCCAATTGCCGCGCGCTGAATATCGCCCTAGTAAGACATGTCGCAAAGCAACCCGATCCCTTTAGGATCGGACGAATTTGCGTGTGCAATTGGAAAACATGGCTAAGAAAATGCTTATCGACGCCACCCACGCCGAGGAAACTCGGGTTGTGGTGGCGGATGGAAACAAGGTCGAGGAATTCGACTTTGAATCCGAAAACAAACGTCAACTTGCAGGCAATATATATCTAGCAAAAGTCACGAGGGTTGAGCCCTCGCTACAGGCTGCATTTGTAGATTACGGTGGAAACCGCCACGGATTTTTGGCGTTTTCGGAAATTCATCCGGACTACTATCAAATCCCGGTCGCGGATCGCGAAGCGCTTATGGAAGAAGAGCGCGCCTATGCAGAAGCCCAGCGGGCGCTGGATGAGGAAGAAGAGACCTCGAAAAAGCGCGGACGGGGACGGCGGGGCCGCACCCGTGCGCAATCGCTCAAGTCAAAAGACGCAGTGGAAACCAAAGATGTCGAGGACGCCCAGCTCACCGGCATGGAAACCATTGATCTGGACACCGAGGGCAATGGTCTTGACGAGGCGGTTGATGACGCTAGCGCCGTTGAAGAAAGCGGTCAGCCAGAAACATCTGAGCTGCCGGTCTCTGTTGATGAAGCCGATAGTGCAGAGGCGCCCCAGAGCGATGATCTAGACAGTGATTTAGACAGTGTCGAGGCAGAGCAAACCGCTGAAGTCGATCGCTCGGAGATGGATGAAAGTCCAGACGCAGAGCAAGAGCAAGAGGCCCCAGAAACATCTTCTGAGGACACCCCTGCACTAGCTGAGCCGGCTGCTTCGGATGAGCCCGGCGAAGATGAAGACGACAACGCAGTGGATGAAGCCAGCTCTGCTGCGGAAAAGGATGAAAGCATCGAAGACATCGAAGACATCGCTGATGACGATGATACCTTTGATTTGCGCCAAATCCGTAAGCCGCGTCCGCGGCGGTACAAAATACAAGAGGTCATCAAAGTCCGCCAGATTATGCTGATTCAGGTGGTCAAAGAAGAGCGCGGCAATAAAGGCGCTGCCCTGACCACCTATCTTTCGCTGGCGGGCCGGTATTGTGTGCTGATGCCAAACACGGCGCGTGGGGGCGGCATTAGCCGCAAGATAACCAATGCCTCGGATCGCAAAAAGCTTAAAGAAATCGCCCATGAAATTGATGTCCCGCAGGGTGCGGGGCTGATTATCCGAACAGCGGGTGCCAAGCGCACCAAAACGGAAATCAAGCGTGATTATGAATATTTGCAGCGCCTCTGGGAGCAAATTCGCGAACTGACATTGAAATCCACAGCACCTGCTAAAATTTATGAAGAAGGCGATCTGATCAAACGGTCGATACGCGATCTTTATAACCGTGAGATTGACGAGGTTCTGGTTGAAGGCGAGCGCGGCTATCGCATCGCCAAAGATTTCATGAAAATGATCATGCCATCGCATGCCAAAAACGTGAAAAACTACCAAGACAGTTTACCGCTTTTTGCGCGCTATCAGGTGGAAAGCTATCTGTCTTCCATGTTCAATCCGGTGGTGCAGTTAAAATCTGGCGGCTATTTGGTGATCGGTGTGACCGAAGCCTTGGTGGCCATTGATGTCAACTCGGGTCGGGCTACAAAAGAGGGCTCGATTGAAGAGACCGCGTTGAAAACCAATCTTGAGGCCGTAGAAGAAGTCGCGCGTCAATTAAGACTGCGCGATCTTGCCGGTCTGATCGTGATCGACTTTATCGACATGGAAGAGCGCAGAAACAATAATGCGGTTGAAAAGCGGATCAAAGATAAGCTCAAAACAGACCGTGCGCGCATTCAAGTAGGGCGTATTTCTGGCTTTGGTTTGATGGAAATGAGCCGTCAGAGGTTGCGGCCCGGGATGATCGAGGCAACCACACAGCCCTGCCCGCATTGCCACGGCACCGGATTAATTCGCTCGGATGATAACCTTGCGCTGTCTATTTTGCGGCAGATCGAGGAAGAGGGCGTGCGCCGCAGAACCCGTGAGGTTCTGGTCAAATGCCCGGTCCCAATTGCCAATTATATCATGAACCAAAAGCGCGAGCATGTGGCGCAAATAGAAAGCCGTTATGGGTTGTCGGTGCGCATAGAAGGGGTCGCCAGCTTGGTCAGCCCTGATTATGAATTCGAAAAGTTCAAAACGGCAACGCGGGTTGTTCCTGAGCCAACCGAACCGGTTGTGTCAGTGGATGCTGTGGATATGGAGCATTTTGACGATAGCGAAGACAGCAGCGAAACCCCTGAGGCAAAAGAGGATCTTCAAGAAGAGGGTAACAAGCCGCGCAAACGTCGCCGCCGTCGTCGCCGGCGTAAATCCGGCCAATCGCAAGAAGATGGCGCGCTCAACAACGAGGGCGAAGCGTCAAGCGATGCCAAAGAGGATCAAACCGGCGCTGACACTGCGCAAAGCGAAGAGGGGCAGGCAGAAAAAACACAAGCTGATGCCACCGCGCTAGCAGATGCACCCGCCGAACCCGTGGCAGAGCCGGCCGCTGCAAGCGAAGAAAAACCGGCCAAACGCCCGCGCAGGACCAGAGCCAAGAAAAAAGTCGAAGATAAGCCGGATCAAGCCGCAGAGGCCGCGAGCGAGACACCCGCAAGCGAAACCCCTGCGAGCGAGAGACCTGCCACGGCAGAGCCAGAAGCTTCTAAAGAGGTCAAGCCAAAGCGCAAAAGAGCGCCAAGAAAGACCAAAGCCCAAAAAGAAGCAGAGGCCGCAGCGGCGGCGTCTGAGGTCGGCGCGGCTGGGTCAAGCGCGAATGGCGAGCAGATCACTTTGGAGCCTCAAACCCAAAGCGCTCAAGCTGCGGATGTGCATGCGTCCTCTGAAACGCTCGAAGCCCCGGTTGAGCCGAGCAAATCAAAAAAGCGCGGCTGGTGGTCCATTGGGAAATAACCCTATCTGCAGATAAAGCGGTCCACAGTATCTGTGGTCCGCTTCAGCAGATTTAGGCTTTTTCAATCAGGTAAAGTGTTTTGCCATGCCCTTGGTCGGCGGTTTTGATTAGCCGGTGTCCATTTTCATGGCAAAAGTGCGGCACATCAATAATCGCCGCCGGGTCATCACAGAGCAAGGCTAACACATCGCCCGAAGCCAGCGGTGAAAGCCTTTTACGGGCCTTTAAAACAGGCAGCGGACACAGCAGGCCGCAAGCGTCAAGGTCATAGGTCATGCGGGATCATCTAGGGGGTGCTTTGAGATTTGTCCACAAAGATGTGATCTTCGGCCCCCGTGACCAGGGCGTTAAAATGAACTAAGGCTTTTTCTATGTTTGGAATCACCTTGATCGATGCGGGCCTGTTGCCGGCGATGATGGTTGCACTTTTTGCCGGGGTGCTGTCCTTTCTAAGCCCTTGTGTTTTGCCCATTGTGCCGCCCTATCTTGCCTATATGAGCGGGGTATCGCTTTCCGAACTGTCCCAAGGCAGGCGCCGCTATGCAGCTTTTGTACCGGCGCTCAGTTTTGTTTTGGGGCTGTCCACGGTTTTTTTACTGCTTGGGTTTACCGCCTCGGCGCTGGGGATGTTTTTCCTCAGCTATCAGACGGGTTTCAATACCGCTGCAGGGCTATTGGTGATGCTGTTCGGGCTGCATTTTATTGGAATATACCGGATTGGCTTTCTCG
>CABZJG010000135.1 GCA_902525995.1 Paracoccaceae bacterium
GGTTTTCGAATAGTCGCCATTAATGAAGCAGATTGCTACCGTATTCTTGGGATTATTCATCGGCGTTGGCGCGCTGTTCCTGGGCGATTTAAAGACTACATTAGCCAACCGAAATCGAATGGTTACAGATCTATTCACACCACTGTCTCGGGCCGTGACGGAAAACGGGTTGAAGTCCAAATTCGCACCCAACAGATGCACGATGTCGCCGAAAGTGGTGTGGCCGCACATTGGTCTTATCGAGATGGTGTGCGCAGTGAAAACCCTTTTACAGTAGATCCATATGACTGGATAAAATCTTTAATTGAACAATTTGATGCAGAGGAAGATCATGATGCATTTCTAGAGGCGGTAAAGCTAGAAATGTATACTGATAAGGTTTTCTGCTTTACCCCAAAAGGCGATGTTATCAAATTGCCCAAAGGCGCTACGCCAATAGATTTTGCCTACGCAATTCATACGCGAATCGGCAACGGATGCGTTGGTGCAAAAGTCGATGGATTAAGAGTCCCTTTGTGGACAAGATTGAGAAATGGCCAATCTATCGAGGTGATTACAGCACAAGGTCAAAATCCACAGGGCACTTGGCTGGAAATGGCCGAAACCGGGAAAGCAAAGACAGCTATTCGGCGTGCTTTACGCGAGGCTGACAAACAAAAGCATATCGTGATGGGCCAAGAGTTAGCGAGAGCAGCTTTTGAGCATGTTGGAAAAAAAGCAACTGACAAGGCACTTTCTACTGCAGCGAAGAAAATGCGTATTCCGAGCAGGGAAGAATTACTAGCAAGGTTAGGCAGTGCTGAACTTCGGTCTCGTAATGTCGTTCAGTCGGTTTACCCTGAATTGGCATCCGACCAGCAGCCCGTTGTAGACAGTCGCCGTGCTGTGATTGGTTTGGCACCGGGGCAATCCTTTAACCGATCTCCTTGTTGTCAAGCGCTTCCTGGGGAACGGATTATTGGCATTGCTGCCCACGGTCAGGGTGTTGCCGTGCATACGATCGATTGTGAGGTTTTGGTAAGCTATGAAAATAAACCAGACCTTTGGTTGGATTTGCATTGGCATTCTGGAAAACATGCCGCAGTTTACCCTGTGACCTTGGATTTAACTATTAGCAATGACGCCGGCGTATTGGGGCGAATCTGTACCTTAATTGGAGAGCAGTTAGCAAATATCTCTGACCTTGAGTTTGTTGAAAGAAACCCAGATTTCTATCGCCTGAACATGAATGTTGACCTCAGAGACATTGAGCATCTTCACGCTGTTACAACAGTTCTGGAAGCAGAAGGTCAAGTGGCCACAGTTGCCCGTTTACGCCGAGGTCAAGCTAGCGTAAGTGAACCCTAGAAAAGATAGAGGTTCGTTTGGTATTTAAGCGTCGCGATAAAAGGTCTGCCTTTACAGTCTTATTTGGTACTTTGTGGCCAAAAGGAGGATGGTCGCGTGCTTTCCAATACGTCAAGCATAGACTTCGTAGGTTGCCGGATACCCCCGAGCGTATTGCGCGGGGAATAGCCGCGGGAGTTTTTGCAACTTTCACACCTCTTTATGGGCTTCATTTTATTGTTGCTGTGGTTATCGCCCGGATTTCAAATGGTAACATTCTTGCCTCACTTCTGGGAACATTTTTTGGAAATCCACTTACGTATTTTCCCATTGGCGTCATATCAATAAAAACTGGAAATTTTATATTGGGCAATCAAACTGACAACTTAGAAAATGGTCGTTCGTTTGTTGGAAAGTTTGTTGATGCAGGGCGTGATTTGCAGACCAATATGTGGTCTGTATTTTCTGGCAAGCCTGTTGATTGGTCAAATGTATTCCTTTTTTATGACGAGGTTTTCTTTCCTTTCTTGATGGGCGGGATAGCGCCTGGCGTGGTAATTTCCACCATCGCTTACTTTTTGACTGTTCCAATAATTCGAGCCTATCAAAAACGGCGCAAGGGCGCATTGCGAGAAAAACTTCTGTCGTTGAAAAAAAAGAAGCCTAAATCAAATGACGAAACAGTATAAGCTCTATAGAATAGCTGCACCAGAAAAATGGATTTAGGGGTATGCGGTATTTAGGAAAACTTAGGCTCGGTGTGAATATAGACCATGTCGCTACCGTGAGGAATGCGCGAGGATCGGCCTATCCTGATCCCATTCGGGCCGCACTTATAGCAGAAGAGGCGGGCGCTGATGGAATTACCGCTCATTTGAGAGAGGACCGCAGGCACATTTCCGATGAGGACATCAATCGGTTGATGGAAACATTGAGCGTTCCTTTGAATTTTGAAATGGCCGCAACAGATGAAATGCAAAAAATTGCTTTGCGCCATAAGCCCCATGCCGTTTGTATCGTGCCCGAAAAACGCGAGGAAAGAACAACCGAAGGTGGTTTAGACGTCGTGCAAGATGACAACAGGCTGGCGCATTTCATCGCGCCTTTGCGCGAGGCTGGTAGCCGAGTTTCAATTTTTATTGCCGCAGACCAACGACAGATTGATGCGGCAAAGCGTATTGGGGCGCAAGTTATCGAGCTTCATACCGGCGCATATTGCGACTTGTATGCAGAAGGTAGGCTTGAAGAAAGTGATGCTGAGTTGGAGCGCTTACGCGAGATGTCCTCATATGCACATTCCTTAGGGCTTGAAGTACATGTTGGTCATGGTTTGACCTATGAAACAGTACAACCAGTTTCGGCTTTCCCAGAAGTGATGGAACTGAATATTGGGCACTTTTTGATCGGCGAGGCTATTTTTCTTGGGTTGAAACCAGCAATTTCTGAAATGCGCCGTTTGATGGATGAGGCGCGCGGTTTGTCATGATCCTCGGCGTTGGAACTGATCTGGCGAATATTGAACGGATCGTGGGCGTTCTAGAACGCCATGGAGACAGGTTTCGAAACCGCGTATTTACAGAAATTGAGCAAAAAAAAGCAGAGCGCAGAAAAGACACTGCAGGAACATATGCCAAACGCTGGGCAGCAAAAGAGGCCTGTTCAAAAGCCCTTGGTACAGGCTTGCGAATGGGCATTGCTTGGAAGGATATGGCCGTTAGAAACCTAAAAACGGGTCAACCAGTCATGGAGGTGTCGGGCTGGGCGGATGAGCGTTTGCGAGACATGACGCCAAAAGGCCATGAAGCCATTATTCACGTTACATTGACAGACGATCATCCTTGGGCGCAGGCTTTTGTTGTCATTGAGGCAAGACCTCTGGCTTGACACATAGGCGCCAAATGATCATGTAGCGATTATCTTATTCAGGAGAAGCCGATGGCGACTGAAGCCAAAAAAAAACCAAATTCCATATTAGAGACAATTAAAACCATTGTGTATGCATTGCTTTTGGCAGGAATTTTTAGATCCTTGTTCTTTCAGCCGTTCTGGATTCCATCGGGTTCAATGAAAGAAACCCTGCTTATAGGTGATTTTCTATTTGTAAATAAAATGGCCTATGGATATTCCTACGCTTCCTGTCCAAGTGTGATTATCCCCAGATTTGGCATTAATGTAGATGCGAAAGATATTTGTGGGTTCCTGAGGAAAGACAACAAACGCTTGTTCGCAGGCACGCCTGAAAGGGGAGACGTCGTTGTTTTTCGCCACCCAGTTACTGGTAGGGATTATATCAAAAGGTTGATTGGACTTCCGGGCGATAAAGTTCAAATGAAAGAGGGCCTTCTTCATATCAACGGAAAGCCGGTTGAAATGGAAGCGGATGGCATTTTCAAAGAATTAATGGCGCCACAAGGATCATTTGGCAATCGGCCGCGTTGTTCAAATGGCGCTGTTGGAACTGGCGCTATATGTGAAAAGGAACGGTTCGTCGAAACCTTACCCAATGGCGTTTTACATACTACTTTGAACATCGGAAAAAGGCCCAGTGACTCAACGCCTGTCTTTACTGTTCCAACTGGTGAATATTTTTTCATGGGTGATAATCGCGATAACTCAACAGACAGCCGAATGCGCCAGAAGGCTGGAGGTGTTGGATTTGTGAAGTTTGAAGATCTGGTTGGCCGTGCAGATCGGGTTATGTTTTCGTCGGGAGGCCGGTCGATGTTTTTCTTCTGGACGTGGCGCAGCGATCGGTTTTTTAAGAGGATAGAGTGAAGCTTTCCGCCGATCTTATCAGTTTTCAAGCCCGTTTAGGCTATGAGTTTGACCATCCTAAGCTGCTGATCGAAGCTGTGACGCACTCTTCTATGAGTTCGCAGACGCGTAGTGATAATCAAAGGCTTGAGTTTTTAGGAGACCGTGTGCTTGGTTTGGTTATAGCGCAGGCACTTTTTGAGAAAGACATGGATGCAAAAGAAGGGTTATTGGCGCCCAGATTTAATACTCTTGTGCGCAAAGAAACATGTGCAGAAGTGGCCCAGAAAATAGATTTGGGGTCGGTTCTAAAACTGGGCCGCTCTGAAATGGTTTCAGGTGGGCGCCGTAAGCAAGCAGTTCTAGGCGATGCAATGGAAGCGATCATTGCCGCGGTTTATATTGATGGTGGTCTCAGCAAAGCAGAGAAGATAATTCTTGCACTTTGGGGGCAGCGTATTAAGGCGGTTAAATCTGATGCGCGCGATGCTAAGACAGCTTTGCAAGAGTGGGCCCAAGCGCGGGGATTAAACCCACCAATTTATGAAACGATGTCTCGTAAAGGCCCGGATCATGCGCCGGTATTTGAAATTGAAGTGAGGCTGGAAACTGGCGAAAAGCAACAAGCAAGTGCCGGGACCAAACGAAAAGCTGAGCAAGCTGCTGCAAGTGCATTGCTGCAAGATTTAGGGGCTACTGAATGAAACGTGCGGGTTTTATAGCATTAATTGGTGAGCCAAATGCTGGGAAATCAACGTTATTGAACCAAATGGTTGGGGCTAAGGTCTCAATTGTAACCCACAAGGTTCAAACGACAAGAGCCCGAATAAGGGGGGTTGCCATCGAAGGTGAAGTGCAACTTGTCTTTGTCGATACACCAGGTGTGTTCAAGCCCCGCCGCCGATTGGATCGCGCAATGGTTGCAGCAGCTTGGAGCGGTGCGGCAGACGCCGATATAGTTGTTTTACTTGTCGAGGCCCATCGCGGCTTAACCGAGGGCGTCATGGCAATTATTCAGCAGTTGAAGGAAACTGCTCGGGACCGGCCGGTTATTTTGGCAATTAATAAAATCGATAGAGTGAAATCTGAAGCTTTGTTGAGCCTAACTCAAGAAATGAATGCGCAATTCAG
>CABZJG010000136.1 GCA_902525995.1 Paracoccaceae bacterium
TTTTGTAACCCACCACCAAGGTAACCGCCGCTGCGCTCAAACGCGGCCAATCCAGAGCGCCGCCGGTGGCCTCTGGCCACAGGACCAGCGGTGCGATCAAACCGGGCAGCAAGCCGACAGCCGTGTAGCGCAGGTGGCGCAGAACCCAAGACGGCATTTTTCGATCACCCACCACGCCTAAAAATAAAAAGCGCAATCCAAAGGTGCCAAGGCCAAGCGCCCAAATCACAAGCCATAGATTGCTGTCTTGTGCAAAATTCATCAGCGGCGCTTTCCGATCCCGCGCTGTTCACTCCAAGCACCGACACTCATCCCGATCACACCTGCGAGCATAATCCCAAGGTTATACGGCATGGCATGAAACAAAAGCCCCGCAATGACCGACGCCAGAGCGGCCAGAATATGCGGCACAGTGCGTAGCAACGGGGCGAGAAGGGCAATAAAGGTAAGCGAGGTGGCAAAATCCAACGGGATTTCGGCGGGAACGGATTGTCCAACCAACGCTCCCAAAAAGGTGAGCGCGTACCAAATCGGGATTACAGGCGTCGCAACACCAAAGAAAAACGCAAGTTTTTGCGGTACACTCATTTGAGGGTTGTTTTCATATTGTAGAATGCTTGTGGCATAGCTTTGATCAACCATTGTGTATGCCGCCGCCATCCTCTGCCAAAACCTTGCTGTTCCCAAATGCGGTGTCAGTGAGGCCGAATAAAGTGCCATGCGCAAATTCAAAGCCAACGAAGATAAAATAACGATCACAGTGGGGGTGTTATCTTGCATCAATTCCAGCGCGGTAAGCTGCGCTGCGCCGGCCACAACTAGCACGCTAAAGCTTAGAGCCTCAAATACACTAAGACCTGCTTCGGTTGCGACCACTCCGAATAAAAAACCGAAAGGTCCAATGACAAGCGTATGTGGCGCGCCGTTTAATACACCCTTTATGAAAAAACCTGACGGCTGTGGGATTGACATATATGATACCTAAAGTAGCACAGTAGAGCGATGCAATTCTAAAATAGCCTTGGGACAAATATTGATGAGCAAATCGACCACTGACTATGTGATTGCGCCTATGAGTGTGCCAAGCGGTTTGACCGCGCAGTTGACCGGTGTCGACCATCATGGACAGCACCAAGTGCTGGACGTTGTCGAAGAGCGGCCGTTGACGATTTTCCTCAATTCGCAGGAAATTGTCACGGCCATGACCATTGGCGATTACCCCGAGTACTTAGCGCTTGGATTTTTGTGCAATCAGGGAATGTTACAGTGCGATGATCAGATCACCGATATTGCATTTGATGAAGAGCTTGAAACCATTGTTGTGCGCACGGCGCGAACCACGGATTACGAAGCAAAACTGCAAAAGAAAACCCGCACAAGCGGATGCGCCGTTGGAACCGTGTTTGGTGATATGATGGAAGGCCTTGAAGCGGTAAAACTGCCCCGATCAGATATAAAAACATCTTGGCTTTATACGCTTGCTGCAAAAATTAACCGCACGCCCTCGCTTTATTTAAAAGCCGGGGCCATTCACGGGACTGTTTTGTGCCATCAAGATCAGCCACTGGTTTATATGGAAGATGTCGGGCGTCATAATGCCGTGGATAAAGTCGCGGGATGGATGCTGTCTCAATCGGAAAAGGCAGATGACAAAATACTTTACACCACGGGCCGCCTAACGTCCGAAATGGTCATCAAAACTGCCCATATGGGCATCCCCATCCTTGCTTCTCGTTCGGGATTTACCGCTTGGGGGGTCGAGATTGCACGGCAAGTTGGTCTGACTTTGATCGGGCGGCTGCGCGGCAAGCGGTTTGTCTGCCTTGCGGGCGAAGAGCGACTGATTTGGGACGCGGATATGTACAAAATTCCAGACGACCCAAAAGCCGCAGTGCGCAAAGGGTCAGAGAAATGAAGCAGCCGCTCGGAGTGATCCTAGCCGGCGGTCTGGCCCGCCGCATGGGGGGCGGGGATAAAGGCCGGCTGATGCTGCAGGGCCAATCCATGATATCTCGGGTCGTTGAGCGGTTGGCCCCGCAGGTTGCACAGGTCGGATTAAACGCCAACGGAGACCCCAACCGGTTCGATGATCTTGGACTGCCCGTCTTTGCCGACAGTGTTGACGGATATGCTGGGCCACTTGCCGGGGTTCTTGCCGGTTTGGACTGGGCCTGTGCACAGGGCGGCGAGCACATCGTTACGGTTGCGGCGGATACGCCTTTTTTCCCCTGTGATCTTGTGCCCCAGCTCATTTTGGCTTCTGAGGGCATGACGGTGCCTTTGGCGCTTGCCGCTACAAAAGAGCCAAATGGCGTGTCTATGCGGCAGCCAACTTTTGGCCTCTGGCCGGTTGCTTTAAAGGAGGACTTGCGCGGGCATTTGCAAAATGGGTTGCGCAAAATTGTCCAGTGGACGGAAATGCACGGCGCACGGCAGGCTGCGTTTTCATCGACACCGTTTGATCCGTTCTTTAACGTGAACACGCCGCAGGACCTGGAAACGGCAAGTGCATTGCTAAAGGATCACGCATGAAAATCTACGGTGTTACAGGGTGGAAAAATTCGGGCAAAACGGGCCTTATGGAAAGGTTGGTCAGTGAATTTGTCAAGCGCGGCTTTTCCGTATCCACAATCAAACACGCCCACCACAGTTTTGATGTGGATCGCAGCGGCAAAGACAGTCATCGCCATAGAGTGGCCGGCGCTCGTGAGGTTATGCTATCCTCGCGCAACCGCTTTGCGCTGATGCATGAGCTGCGCGACGAAGAAGAGCCCAGCCTTGAGGTGCTGCTTGCAAAACTTTCGCCTGTTGATCTTGTTCTGATCGAAGGTTTTAAACGCGACCGCCACCCAAAGATAGAAACCTGTCGCGCGGTCACAGGCACGGATCTAATTGCCACAAATGATCCGACCATTCACGCGGTTGCAAGCGATGTTGCAATGACCCTTGATCGGCCTGTTTTTGATCTTGATGATACAGCCGCTATTGCAGATTTCATCCAGTCAGAGGTGGCGCTTTGAGCATCGATACTGTTATTGCAATCGACTGGTCAGCGCGCTCAAAGCCCTCTGCCAAAAAGCCGGTTAAAGACGCGATATATCTATGTGCCCAGCGGTTAGGGAGGCCATCTACGCACCCGCAGTATTTTCGTACCCGGCGCGCAGTGATGCAGCATCTTTACGCGCTTTTGGAAGCAGAAATGACGGCTGGCCGGAAGACATTTGTCGGGTTTGATTTTTCCTTTGGCTATCCGCAAGGCTTTGCCAAAGCCCTGACCGGCAAGCCAGAGGCGCTGGCTGTTTGGGACTGGTTAAAGGAGCGGATTGAAGATCTGCCAGATAATAGCAACAACCGATTTGAGGTGGCCGCCGAGATCAATAAAATCTTTGCTGGAATTGGCCCGTTTTGGGGGGCACCTGCGCAATTGAAATTGCCGAGTCTGCCGCAGAAAGGCGTGGCGCGCCATTCCCACGGATTGCCGGAGTATCGGCAAACCGATCTTGCAGCCAAAGCCCATAGCGCGTGGAAACTGTACACCACTGGTGCAGTGGGATCGCAATCTTTGCTGGGCCTGCCCTATCTTTCAGAGCTGCGCAAATGGCTTGGAAAGCGCTGTCAGGTCTGGCCGATCGACGGGTGCAAACTGCTGCCGCGCGCATCCGTTGTGCTGGGTGAAATTTATCCGAGCATCCTGGCTGCAAAAGAAACCCTAGCGGATTACATTACGCGCTGGCCGGATCAGCTCTATCATATTCTGGATGCGCAGCAGGTTCGCGGCAGTTGTGACGAGCTGCAATGCATGTTTCAAACCGACCCCGTCTTTCAAAGCTTTATCCCTGCCGATATACCTGCAAATATTCGAATTGAAGAAGGATGGATTATGGGCAGCTTTTTTGTGCGGGGGCGCCAATGATTACACCGCCGCCGTTGCGTGATGATTGTTTTGCTTTGCCTGCAGGCGTGGACTGGATGCCTGTTGAAACGGCGCTCGCGCTTTTAAAAGAAAAACTGACATGCCGGGTCGCCACGACCGAGCTTCCGCTTCAGCAGGCAGTTGGGCGATTTTTATCTAGCGATCTTTATGCACAGCGTAACAGCCCGCCGCACGCCAATAGTGCTGTAGATGGATATGGCTTTGATGGTACGCTAAGTAATCAAAGTGCTCCGCTGGTTCTGCCGCTGATCAAAGGCCGCGCAGCAGCGGGCCAGCCCTACCAAAGAAGCGTTCCAAAAGGATCGGCGATCCAGATATTAACCGGCGCTGCTTTGCCAAAAGGGGTCGACACAGTTGTGCTCCAAGAAGATGTGGCCACTGATGGGAAAGAAATTGCTTTTCACGGCCCATTGCGCCAAGGAAAAAACACCCGGTTGATGGGCGAAGATATTCAAGCGGGACAATGCGTTTTAAGTAAGGGCCGCAAGGTTACGGTGGCCGATTTAGGGCTCTTGGCCTCTGTCGGTATTGCAGATCTGCCAGTGCATGACAGATTAAGTGTCGGTGTTTTATCAACTGGCGATGAGCTAATAGAAGCGTCACAAGCGGCGAAATTGGGTAAAATCTATGATGCCAACAGACCGATGCTCTTGGGGCTTTTGCGCCGCCTGGGCTATGCTGCCGTGGACTTAGGCACTGCACCGGATGATCCTAATAAACTTCGTGCGCAGCTGGACAGTGCGGCCAGCCAATGTGATGTGATTTTGACATCGGGGGGCGCGTCAGCAGGCGCAGAAGACCATATGTCAGCTTTGCTAAACAGCACCGGATCAATGGCGCTTTGGCGCGTTGCGGTTAAGCCGGGACGGCCATTGGCTATGGGGCTTTGGCACGGGGTGCCGGTTTTCGGACTGCCCGGAAATCCGGTTGCTGCTTTTGTGTGCACGGCTATTTTTGCAGCGCCGGCTTTACAGCAGATGGCGGGAGGAGACTGGCCAGTCCCGCAGGGTTTTAGCGTGCCAGCGGCATTCCATAAATCCAAAAAGCCCGGCCGAAGTGAATTTTTACGCGCGCGCCTAAGAGAAGGCCGTGTAGAGGCCTTTGGCTCGGAAGGATCTGGTCGTATTAGCGGGTTGAGTTGGGCCGAAGGTCTGGTCGAACTTGGCGAAGAAGCCGCAACAATCAAGCCTGGAGACAAGGTTCGATTTATTCCCTTTAACGCATTGGGTCTGTGAGCCAAAGCCTGCAAAGCGCGGTCTTTTAACT